>JAFLJT010000113.1 GCA_022712855.1 Pseudodesulfovibrio sp.
AAATGAGCATGCTGGAAACCGGTGAAGTCGACGTATTGTGGCTTGTTCAATCCGAGGCGCGTGACAAGCAGTACATTCCCGTTCCGGTCAAATTGACCAACGGAATGGCTGGCCAACGGATTTTGCTCATTCCACCCGGAAATAAGGATGACTACAAGGACGTCGAAACAGCGGGAGACCTGCGGCGACTCGGCAAAGTCGGTGGTTTCGGTAAGCAATGGTTTGATGTCAGGGTGTGGGAAGCAAACTTCCTCCCCTATCTCGAAGTAGCCGAATGGCGATTGCTGTACGGTATGGTCGCCGACACCACCCGTGAGGTGGACTACTTTTCACGGGCTTTTAATGAAGTGGTCAAAGAGGCTGAAAATCATCCGGAACTGATCATTGAACCACACCTTATGCTTGTTTATGACCGCGATTTCATATTTTACGTCAGTCCAAAATCCCCGCGATTGGCTTCTCTTATTGAGTGCGCTTTGATCAAAGCCAGGGATACCGGGTTAACGGGCAGGCTTCTCAAGAAGCACTGGGCCAGGAACTATGACATCATCAAGCCGGGCGCACGCACCATCATCAAGCTCAAGACACCACAATAGAGAGCACTGCATAATTGCCCACTGGCGTCGTTGCTTCAAAAAGTTCAAACCCTCACGTACAGGAAGTACGCTTCGGTCTTGAACTTTTTTCGCGCCTACCCAGTGAACAATTCTACAGCACTCTCAAGAAGAAACAACTTCAAACGCCCTGTACATCTTTTAAGTCGGCTGTATTTAACAGAAAAAGTTGCGTTTGGCGCTTTGCGCTATTTTACCGTGCAGTGATCTCCAATAAAGCATCCCTTTCATTGCATCCGTATCCGTTCTGTGCGAATAATCCGTCTTAGTTATGAAAGATTCTTCAAAAACAACATTCCTCTCGGTGGCCTTCACTCACTTTGTGCCATGCTTTTTCCTGGGCGTGATATCTCTGTATATCGTTCGAGCCTTCCTGCCGGAATTGGAACTGCGGGAATTGGTCGACAGTAACCTCGATCTCACGGACATCCTTTTTGGCACCGTCAACGGGCTGATCGTTGCGGGGACCGTCGCCATTTTCCACCTGTTGAGAAATCGTAGGGCCCGGTCTGCTGCCCTGCTCCCGGTCAAACCGGTCAACACGAAAGTCATTCAGTACGGAGTCCTTGTGGGCTTCCTGGGTGGCAGCTTTGACATCGCTTTCGGCCTGCACAACGGGGGAATTCTGGTGCTGACCCTCATGGTGCTGTGCATTCTCATCTGGCATCTACGCATCTTTGCCCACGACATGACTGCCATGCTCAGACCGGGCAATCACGCCACCTGGACTGAAGTGGCAGAACTGCTGCGTATCTACATGAACATGCTGGCCGGATTCACCCTGATCAATGCGACCCTGGAAGTGGCCCACCTACTGGCAGGGAGAACTCCGCCCTTCGGTTTCGGATCGGTAGAAGGCGAACTGTTCATCAATTCGCTCTACTACACCGTGGTGACCATGACCACACTCGGCTATGGCGATATTGTTCCCAAAACCTGGGACGCAAAATTGTTGCTCATTTTTCAATGTCTGGCGAGCTACGTAATGTTCGCACTCATGATCGGCATCATCACCCGCGGCGTGGTCAGCTCGCGCGAAAAAGAAACGTCTCTCACCGACAAATAGAGGATTCCCATGGACCCATTAATGATATTGCTCGCATTCGGTTGCGGTTATCTGGCAAGCCGCGTTGGTTTGCCACCCCTGGTCGGCTATCTTGTTGCTGGCTTTGCTCTGTCCACTCAGGGATATGTATCCGGTCCGGCCATTCAGGGTATCGCTGATATCGGTGTGACCATCCTACTCTTCACCATCGGGCTCAAGCTCAAGATCAGAAGCCTGTTCCGCCCGGAAGTTTGGGCCGGAGCAAGTCTGCATATGCTCATCACCATCGCCATATTTGCCGTTGGTTTGATGGGCCTTTCTTCCGCCGGATTACAATTTTTCGCAGGACTCGACATCTACACAGCCGTGCTTGTCGGCTTTGCTCTCAGCTTCTCTTCCACGGTTTTTGCCGTCAAAATCCTCGAAGAAAGTGGCCGTTCATCGTCCCTCAACGGGCGCACCGCCATTGGCGTGCTGATTATTCAGGATATTTTTGCTGTCCTGTTCCTGACCTTTTCCACGGGCAAGATCCCTTCGGTGTGGGCCATAGCCGTTCTTGTCTCTCTGCCCGTCGCTCGCTGGATATTCATGCGCGTACTGGACAGCATCGGTCACGGCGAACTCCAGGTCATGTTCGGTTTCTTCCTCGCCTTTGTTGCCGGGGCGTATGCCTTTGAAGTCGTCGGCCTCAAAGCGGACCTGGGCGCACTCATCATGGGTATGCTGCTCGCTCCCCACGCCCGCGCTAGCGATCTCGCAAAATCTCTCTATAGCATCAAGGACTTCCTGCTCGTCGCCTTCTTCCTCGAAATAGGACTGGCCGGACTACCGTCCATGCAGACCCTCGGCGCATCGCTCATTTTCGTGCTGGCGATCCCGATCAAGACCGCCCTGTTCCTGTTCCTCTTCACCCGTTTCGACCTCAAGGCGCGGACCTCGTTCATCACAACCCTGAATCTGTCCAACTACAGTGAATTCGGTCTCATCGTCGGCGGGCTGGCTGTTGCCAACGGCTGGCTCGGACGCGATTGGCTGCTCGCCATTGCTGTGGCTTTGTCCATCTCCTTTGTTCTGGCATCCCCTCTCAACCGACTGGCAGACACTATTTTCGACAGATTCAGAAAGCCGCTTCGCAAACTCGAAACTGAAAACAACCATCCCGACGAAGAACCATACGAGCCCGGAACATGGCAAATCGCCATTGTTGGCATGGGCCGTATCGGAACCGGTGCCTACGAATATTTTGTGGAAAAATTCGGCAACGTAGTCATTGGTGTCGATTTTGATGCCGAAGCCGTGGACAGGCACCTCGAAGCAGGAAGGCAGGTCGGCCTCGCCGATGTCACTGACCCCGACTTCTGGCGCAAGCTTCCGCAAACCGGCAACATGGTAAAACTCATGATTTTGACGATGCCCAATCTAGACTCGCAGCTTTTTGCCGCGAGAATGATGAAAAAGCGTGGATTTAAGGGTGAAATCGCCGCCATGGCCCAATTCGACGACGAAGTCGAAATCCTGCGCGAAGCTGGCGTGAGCACATCTTTCAACGTCTACGCCGAAGCCGGAGCGGGCCTCGGCTCACACGTCTGCAAGACTCTCGATGTATCCAATATTGAATCGACACTGCCGAAGACCGAAGAGACTGAAGAAAGCGCTTAAACCAGCCCGACAAACGGATCAGCCACAGGCTTTGCTTCGCCCTTGACGTAGCCCCATTCGACGAGGCGGTAATAGGCGTGCTTGGCCTGCTCGCCCTGCTTCACCTGCTGGAGAAAACGGACATATTCCTGGGCCGCTTCCTTGGTGTGTCCCATGCCTTCCTGGCTGTAGCCCTTGTAGAAGACGGTGAAGGGATTGCCCGGCAACTGCTTTTCATACGCATCAAAACTCTCGAATGCAGCTTCGTACTTTTCTGATTTGACCAACAGCAATCCGCTCAATTGCAGCGCCTGTGCTTCGGTGGGATAAATATCATTGGCCTTGGTGGCGTATGGCAGTGCCTTGGCATATTTTTCCTGAACAATCTGGCATTTGGCCATGAGCAGCAGTCCGGTATAATCATTGGGTGCGACCTTGAGTGCGGCTGCGCAACGCTCTTCTGCCTGACCAAATTTCTTTTCCCGCATGAGCTTTTCCGCGACTTGCAGGTCCTTGATAGCGGGTTCGATGGCACGCAGCGCTGCCGTGTTATCCTTGTACCGCTCGCGATAGATGGAATATTCCTTGGCTCCGACATATTTTGCGTTGGCCTCTTTACGGGCCGTGGCGAGTCGTTCCGAACTCATGGGGTGGGTGGAAAACATCACCTCAAGCGCGCTCGGCTGATTGGTGTGCTGTTCATTGAGCATTTCCATGAGTCCTGTCATGCCATCGGGGTTGTATTCAGCGCGGGTCATGTATTCCATGCCCAAATGATCCGCCTGCCGTTCATCTTCACGGCTATACGAAGCGAGGAGCGCGCCCACGGCAGCGCCGCCCAGACCGCCAGCCAATGCGCCCCATTCGTTACCATACTGAGAGCCGATAAATGCGCCGCCGATTCCGGCCAGCGTGCCGACCACCATCTGCGAACTCATGCGCGAGGCAGTGTGGCGGGCGTTGACGTGGCCGATCTCATGGCCGAGCAGTGCGGAAAGTTCGGCCTCGTTATCCAGACCGAGCATGATGCCACGGGTGCAAGCTATGGTGCCGCCGGGAAAGGCGTAAGCGTTCACATAGTTGGCGTTGACCACCTGATAGGAGTACGGCATGTCCGGCCGATGACTTTTGTCGGAAAGCGATTTGCCGACCCCGGCCACGTAATTGTTGAGTTCGCCGTCCTGAGTCAGGCCATAATCGGCGGAGAGCTGGTGCGGCGAGGACTGTTTGTCCATGGCGATTTCTTGTTCTTCGCTCACCAGCATGATCTGGTTCACGCCCGTCACCGGATTTTTGGCGCAACCGCCCATGGTCATGGCGAGGGCTGTCATGCCGCCCGCTTTCATAAATTCGCGCCGTGTCCACTGCCGGACTATATTTATTTTCTGCATTACTGCTCCGTGTTTCTTCCTTGATACAGCAAACAGGGCCTCTCCTTCAAGCAGTTGTAACATTGACACGCGTTCCCTTTGGGAGCATTCTGCATTGATTGTTTCAACGCACCATTATACATACATTTTTGTAGGTTATCATGAAGCCATTTCTTATCATCAGGACCGGGGGAACCTTCCCCGCAATCACCGAAGGCCGTGGAGATTTTGAAGATTGGACAGCCAACTCCATGGGACTGACTCCCGAAGAATGGGAATGCGCTGATGTTCAATCGGGCAAAACGCTGCCTGACCCAACCCAATACGCCGGGTGCGTCATCACTGGTTCGCACGATATGTTGACGGAAAACACGGAGTGGATGCAGCAAACCCAAGAGTGGATACCGCACGCTATAGCCGCAGGACTGCCCATGGTCGGCATCTGCTTCGGTCACGAAATCATGGCTCAGGCGTTCGGCGGCAGCGTGGATTATCGGCCCGACGGCATGGAGATAGGCACGGTTCCTATCTCCCTGACAGATCAGGCAAAAGACGACCCGCTGTTCTCGCAATTACCCGCAGTTTTCCCCGGCCATGTGGTCCATTCGCAGAGCGCCCTGAAGCTCCCCGAAGAAGCTGTGTTGCTCGCATCCAGCGCCCGCGACGCCCATCAGGCATTCCGCATCGGTAAACATGCATGGGGAGTGCAGTTCCACCCGGAATTTGATGCCAAGGCCATCCTATTTTACGCCCGCAACCTTGAAGAAAAACTCGTTGAGCAAAAACAGGATGTCGACGCCATTGTGGATAGCGTCGAAGAGACGCCAATCTCGGCAGGATTGATGCCGCTGTTTGTGGAGTACTGCCGGAATCGGTAGAAATATTTTCCATACAAAAAAAAGCCCCCCTCGGAGATAATCCGAGGGGGGCTTTCAATATACTCTGTAAAGAGTGACTTACAGTACGTCGTCCGGGGTGACGGATTCGATACCGAGGGCCTCACCAACTGCCGGGCAGGTCAGCTGGCCCTTGTAGGTGTTCAGGCCAAGCGCCAGACCCGGATCGTCCTTGAGTGCGTCCACACCCTTGGCGGCCAAACGCATGGCGTAGGGGGTGGTCTGATTGACCAGAGCAAAGGTGGAAGTACGGGGAACCGCGCCGGGCATGTTCGCTACGCCGTAGTGAACAACACCATCGACCACGTAGACAGGATCGTCATGAGTGGTGGCTCTGATGGTCTCAACACAACCGCCCTGATCGACTGCGACGTCAACGATGACCGAGCCTTCTTTCATCAGCGGCAGCATGTCGCGAGTGATAAGATTGGGAGCCTTGGCACCGGGCAGCAGAACCGCACCGACGACGAGGTCAGCCTTGGTAATCATGTCGCGGATGTTCGGCTCGGTGGACATCATGGTAGTGATGCGGCCCTGGAAGACGTCATCCAGATACTGGAGACGCTGGTGGGAAAGATCGAGAATGGTCACACGAGCGCCCATGCCCATGGCGATGCGAGCTGCATTGGTACCGACTACGCCGCCACCGATGACCAGTACTTCTGCCGGGTATACACCGGGAACGCCGCCGAGCAGGATACCACGACCGCCCTGAGTCTTCTCAAGGTAATGCGCACCAACCTGAGTTGCCATACGGCCAGCGACCTCAGACATGGGAGTGAGCAGCGGCAGGGTGTGGTCCGGGGATTCGACGGTCTCGTATGCGATAGCGATGGTGCCGGATTCCAGCAGAGCTTTTGTCAGATCTTCGGCTGCTGCCAAGTGCAGGTAGGTGAAGAGGATGAGGTCTTTGCGAAGGTACTGAAATTCGGCTGGCAGCGGTTCCTTGACCTTGATGACCATCTCGGCGCCCCATGCTTCTGCGGCGGAGACCATCTTTGCACCGGCTTTGACATATTCCGCGTCCTCCAGACCACTACCAACACCAGCGCCCGCTTCCACGAGCACTTCGTTACCCTGACGAACCAGGGATTCTACGGCACCGGGCGTCATGGAGACGCGATTTTCCAGCGTTTTAATTTCCTTGGGAATTCCGATAAGCATACTGTTTCTCCTCTTTAAAGAAATATTCCGCCGTTACCCGGCAGTTGGTTTATTATTGAAAATCTTCCACCACGGCGTCAGGCAGACAAAGCCACTTGCGCCGGGATTTCATGACAACGAATGATTCACTGGAATTGATACCACCGACCTTGGAAAGGTCCTGATCCAGAAAATTGTAGAGATCGCCGATATCGTCCGAACAAACGATTTCCACGATGATGTCGTAACGACCAGTGACCACAGCACACCAGTTGACGCGCGGCAGTGACCCAATCTGGTCCAGCTTCGCATCAAGCAGCTCATGGCTGTGCAGAGAGATACCCACCAACGCCACGGTCAGCCCTTTGGTCTTCATGGGATTGACCATACCAGCCACCCGTAGCGCACCAGCCGCGATCATATTTTTCATGCGCGAACGAACCGTGGGCGCGGTCACACCAATCTCATCGGCAATTTTACCGGGAGATTGCTGACCGTCCCTGGTCAAAGCCGCAATCAGCTTTTTATCGTTTTGATCGAAAGAATCTTTCATCTTTGCTGCTTCCCTCTGTCTATTTTTCGCTTTTTGAAAATCAAGCTGCGCATTATTTACCAAATAGATAAAAAAGATGTCAATTGTTTTCTGAATGCGGGGATAAAAAAAAGGCCGCCTCAGTGAGGTGGCCTTTTGTTTTTTTAGGTTCGTTACGAAGATTCTATTTCGGCACTTCATCGAGGGAAATACCCAAAGCATCCGCAACACCCTTGCCGTATGCCGGGTCGGCTTTCAGACAATTACCGATATGACGGATTTGGATTTCCTTGGGTGCACCACCCACTGAAGCAGCGGTATTTGCGAACAAAGCCGCTTGTTGGTCGGCTGTCATGAGCTGGAACAACTTCTGGGTTTGGGAGTAATAGTCCCCATCAGAGCGGTGATCCCAATTGTCGGCCGCGCCGTTGATGGCCAAAGGCGGTTCGGAGAAGTCCGGCTGTTCCTGCCACTCTCCTTCGCTGTTCGGCTCATACCCAATCGTACTGCCGTAGTTGCCGTCCACACGCATGGCACCGTCGCGGTGATAACCATGGACCGGGCATTTGGCAGCATTAACCGGAATGAGGTGGTGGTTCACGCCGAGGCGGTAACGTTGTGCATCACCGTAAGAGAAGAGACGGCCTTGCAACATCTTGTCAGGCGAGAAGCCGATACCGGGGACGATTGAAGCCGGATTGAATGCGGCTTGCTCCACTTCGGCGAAGTAGTTTTCCGGGTTACGGTTAAGTTCGAACTCGCCCACTTCGATGAGCGGGTAGTCGCCATGGAACCAGACCTTGGTCAGGTCGAACGGATTGTAGGGGCAGGTTTCCGCTTCCTTCTCCGGCATGACCTGAATGAACATGGTCCACTTCGGAAATTTGCCGTCCTCGATAGCTTCATAGAGATCGCGCTGATGACTTTCACGGCATTTACCAACCATCATTGTGGCCTGTTCGTCGGTGAGATTTTTGATGCCCTGCTGGGTGCGGAAATGGAATTTCACCCAATACCGTTCATTATCCGGGCTGATCATGCTGAATGTATGGCTGCCGAATCCGTGCATATGCCGATAGGTAGCCGGGATGCCGCGATCAGACATGACGATGGTCACCTGATGCAGTGCTTCGGGAAGCGAGGTCCAGAAATCCCAGTTGTTTTTGGCGCTGCGCATATTCGTGCGCGGGTCGCGTTTGACCGCATGATTGAGGTCGGGGAATTTCAGCGGATCGCGCAGGAAGAAGACGGGCGTGTTGTTACCAACGAGGTCCCAGTTGCCTTGTTCGGTATAGAATTTGAGGGCGAATCCACGGATGTCGCGTTCGGCATCTGCGGCCCCACGTTCTCCGGCAACGGTGGAGAACCGCGCGAACATATCGGTTTTTTTGCCCACTTCGGAGAAGATTTTTGCTTTGGTATATTGGGTGATGTCATGGGTGACGGTAAAGGTACCGAATGCCCCAGACCCCTTGGCATGCATGCGCCGTTCGGGGATGACCTCTCGGTCGAAGTGCGCAAGTTTTTCCAAAAACCACGCGTCCTGCAAAAGCATTGGCCCACGCGGGCCAGCTGTCATGGCATTTTGGTTGTCTGCCACTGGTGCCCCGAAATTGTTCGTCAGTTTCTTTTTAGCCATGTCCGAATTCCTCCATGCTATTCAACGATGTAAAAATAACGTGCCCGGGCAAACTCAGCGGTATATTTCTCAACCTGTTCGCCCACGCATAAAAACTACTTATGGATAATTATTATCCATAAGTAGTAATTATTGTCAAACTGATTATGATTTATTTTCTACACGAGGCACACAGACCGAAGATATCAAATCGGTGACTTTGAACGTGGAATCCTGACTGCTTTGCCAATTCATCAATAATACTACTAAAATCGTCCATCTCGGAGTCCCTGATCTCGCCGCAGCTATTGCAGATCATATGCGGGTGTGGGTGGGGCCTTCGCCCATCGTACCGACTCCCCTCTTCACCAAGATCGAGTTCCAATATTTCGTTAATATCTTTTAAGAGCTTGATGGTCTTGTAGACAGTGGCCAGACTTGTTGTCGGAGACGTCTTAATAATGGTCTTGTGAATCAGGTCTGCCGAGGGGTGTGCTTCGCTAGTGATAATCGCCTTGATTATCGCAATGCGTTGTGGCGTCACTCTGTTTCCGCGCTCTTTGAGCAGAGAAATTATATGGTCAAGTCGCTTCTGAATATCCATCAATGGTCCGCCTATATTATTTATAGATAACCATTATCCACAATGAGGAAGCGAGTCAACATTGTATACTGATTTAGTCCAGTTTATTGCCCATTTACCCTCCCTAAATTCTGATCTCATAAAAAAGCCGCCCACATGGGCGACTTTTGAGGAGAATGGAATGGGCATGAAAACTTATTGGGCAAGCTGCCAGCTTCCGTCGGACTGACGATATGCCTTGGCATACACCGTTTCGTATTCACCGTCGGGCATACGCATCTCAAGAGTTACGTCGCGTTCAATGCGGCCATCGTGACGCCGACGGGGCGGCTCAGGGGTGGCTTCATACTGAGTATATGTATCCGGGTTGGTCCATGTGGTGGTACGTCCTGACGGGGCAGTTTCGAGGGTCTGGGAAAGCTGTTGCTGATCGTACGCGTCGTACTTGTCCATTTCGTTGCCGACAATATAGCCGACGAGCAGACCTGCACCGCCGCCGATGGCTGCGCCGGACACCTTATTCTTGAATGTCAGAGCGCCTAACGTGGCACCAGCCAGCGAGCCTATGGTTGCGGCATTCTGTGCGCCAGTCGTCTGGCAAGCGGCCAGTCCGGTCATTAACGATACCAGCAGTAATAAAGTCATCACGTGTCTCATGGGGTCCTCCTTGTGGCCGGGCTTCGGCCTTGTGTGCGTTACTTATGTATGAGCAACGTCCATGCCGAAAAACGGTTGACCGGAATCATTGATTTTTTTGAGAGAGTGAGACGAAATGAGCGATTGAGGGGAGTATTTATTGCGCACGAGAACGCAAGAATTGTTCACTCTTGGAGGGAAGAAAAGGAAAAGGCCTGGAACCGCCATTGAGCAGTTCCAGGCCTTGTAGATACTTTATATTTACTCAGAAGTCGGAACCAACGCGCACAAGTAAGCGGCCAGAATCTCGGCTATGGACTTTTCCTTGTTATTGTAACGGAACTCCAGTTCCTTCAAATACAGGGGGAATCGTTGGCAGGAGATGCCGCGGAACCTCTTTATACGGGACTGGGAATATTCCCAGAATTCGTCTTTGACCGCG
>JAFLJT010000306.1 GCA_022712855.1 Pseudodesulfovibrio sp.
TCCATGGCCTGCCAGCCGGGCCGACTTTTTTTGGCTGAGCCGCCACAAAAAAAGTAGCAAAAAAATGTCGGCTTTTAAGAACTAGCTTGGCCGCCTCGCATTAGCAGATCAAGAATCTGATCAAAGCAGCGGAGGCTCCACTGTCGAAGTGTGAGACGCCCTGCAAATCAATAAAATCGTGGGCCGTCCAAGGTCATGCGAACCCCAACCAGAAAGCCGCCTCCACTCCTTTGTCAGCTTCTAAGCCTTGCTAATGAGGGCTGGTGTAGGTCTTCGGGTGTAAGTAAACGGATACCTTATTTAGGTAGCTGCCCCCTAATCCTGTAAATTTTTTCACAAAACCCAAACCAGTCATCTCACCTAGTCCAGCACAAGTAATTGTTAAAACTACACGCTTGCCCTCCTTGAGTACCTTCATATATGGATTACATTGGGCAGGATCAATAATGATTCGCAATTAATTTAAGGCGTACTATGTCAGAAAAAGTGCTGGATTCAAACGCTCTCAAAGAGCTGGCATTTAAAGCCGATGAGCTATTAATAGCCCATGACCATAAAAAGCTTAAACCGTTATTAGAACAGCTTCTGGACGCAGATTATACGTTTGAAAGTCTGGCTGATAAAGCTCAGTTTTACTACCTATTGGGTAATTGCTCAGAAGAGCTATACAGCTCTCGAACACTCGACTGGTTTTCTGACGAATTGAGTAAATCCGTTATCTATTTCAGAAAAGCTCTGCACGTTATACTACAAATCGAATTCCCATCTAACAAAGCACTGTATCTTAAAAGCTGCATAGAGACGAACTTAGGCAACAACCTGAGTTCACAAGGTCGTGCGTTTTGCTGTATTCCACTTTGGGATGACGCCTTAAAAAGCTTTGAAAACCCTGTAACAATCACATCTAAAGCTACTCATGAGCTATTTCTTGCGAATAATATTTATGATCCAGGCCATAAACACTATCACTACTTTACAGCATACCAACTCATCAATTTAGGCCTTGAACGTCTCGAACAGCTCCATCCAGAACAAAGAATTCCTTATTCAGAAGACAGCGATTTCATGGCATTTAAGACATGGTTTGAAGATCATTACAAACTAGAAGACTTTGATTTCTATGAGACATTTGAAGAAGAGGTAGACACAAAAAAACAAGCAAATTACTTAAAATGGTGCGGTGACAACAAACTTTTTCTCAATGATTTAAATGATGTTTGTGTATCTAAGATTGTTTATCAAGACATTTTGACTCTACCCTCTTTTTCCCAACAGATTAATCCCGCTTTATCGATGCATGAAGAGCTCATGTATCATGGAAATTTTGACGAACTAAAAAATGATTACTGCTATGCGCGTTATCTAATCTTTTCAGCTCGAAACATACCTAACGAGCAAGAACATTTATTCAACTCAACCTACCCACATGTTGAAGACATGTCGCACTCGATCACCAATCTTAAAGCGAGCCATTACAGAAGTGCATTCAGAACACTCTATTCTCTCTTTGACAAAATTGCTTACTTCCTAAACCGTTTTTTCGATCTAAACGACATTAAACACGACCGAGAAATCAGTTTCGACAGTATCTTTAGAAAGTTAAATAGTGGCAAGAGGTGGAAGCCACACGCAAAGCTCAAAGACAGTCAGAATTGCTTTATTCATGCCCTATTCTACATACTTAAAGACATACGTGATGTGAGAGACTCAACTTCTGTTAGTCGTTGGCTCGACCCTAATGCAAAGGCATTTTCTGAGATAAGAAACGCTCTAGAACATCGTTCTTTAAAGATTGTTGATGATTTTGGTTATACTCTTACCCAATCAGACAAAGCTGTTAGGCAATCAAAGCTTGAAAAGCTGCATGATGAGATAGCTAATTTTAAAACACAGCTTCAAAATATTATCGGCGAAATTGGCACAACAGATAAGGCTCAAAGCAAAGCGAAAAAAACAAAATTAGATACGAAAAAACAGAGACTTGAGAAAAAACTGCATCAAACACAATCAAAAGTATATGAACAGGAAAAACTTTCCTCTCATTCTCTGCTCATCACAGAGAGTGAGTTTGGATCAAGACTTATGACCTTGATGAGACTTGCTCGAAACTCGATTATGTATCTTTCATTAGCGATTCACGTAGAAGAGCAAAACAAGCCTGATGATGGTAAATTGATGATGCCTAGAGATGTACCTTTGAAATAATGCCCATAATTATTGTTTTTAAGTTAAAATATGGGGAATATGACACCGTCATTTTATTTGTGATGAGAATTAGAGGGACACCATACTTATTTATGCCTACGCCCCACTTCCCACCCGAAGCCCCACCCCAGCCCTTATTTGCAAAGCCTTAGAAGCTGACCAAGCAGTGGGGGCGGCTTTTTTACCGGAACCCGTATGACTTTGGACGGCCAACCATTTTTATGATTTGCACAACGTCCCACACTCCGACGGTGGAGCCTCCGCTGCTTGGATCAGATTCTTAGCGGCAAATACTAGGCGGAAAAGCTATCGTTCTGAAGGGCACTTTTTGGGCCCTTTTTGCTGCTCTTTAGGCAAAAAGCGCCTCGCCGTAAGGGCGAAACACGATTAAACGATAACCTGTTGAACCTTCACCGCGGACGCGCTACGAATGTTGTAATCTAAGACTCTTCCCAACACATTCCCCATACCGCCAACAGGCGGCTTCCTTCTCTCCCCCACTCCCACTCCCACTCCCACTCCCACTCCCACTCCCACTCCCACTCCCACTCTTCATTTCCCAAAAAAAAGACAAAAAAAAGGGAAGCCCGTTTGGACTTCCCTTTTTTATTATTTAGCTTGAAAAAGCTGCTATTTATCAGCTTTCTTCTTCTTGCCTTCAACGCGGTGACGAAGCAACGCATTCAACTCAATCTTACGAAGACGAATAGACAAAGGCGTAACCTCAACCATCTCGTCGTCCTTGATGAAGTTCAAAGCGTATTCCAAAGTCATGGGCTTGCAAGGAGTCAAAATGACCGCCTCATCCTTACCGGATGCACGCATGTTGGTCAGCTTCTTCTCTTTGGAACCGTT
>JAFLJT010000095.1 GCA_022712855.1 Pseudodesulfovibrio sp.
ATGACTATTCGCTTGTCCACTGGAAAACTTGTTGGCCTGACCATGGTCCCTCCAGACGATGAAGTGATGATATTGTCCACTTCCGGCACTCAAAATGACATTCTACTTTTTGCCCGCAAGTTGTAACAAACTCTGAGGCAAACGGGGCCTGTGACAAAGTAGCCGGAACTCAGGCAGCATCCCGGTGGATCGTTGCTCCTAATGGCAAGAGATTCTCGCTGTCCTACATAGATAATAATGTATGGGGTCTGCTCGTGGCTCCTCAAATTGGAGCTGTCAAAGGGTACGTTTTCAAGGACAGTTTCATTCTTGATGCCGTCTACAATTAACTCAATCTACATCAGGAGGGGGGCTTCTTCCCTCTCCTGATACTATTTCTTGCGGACCTTTGCGGCTTTCTTTCGGGGGATGCCGTATCCTTCAACATAAATCATAAAGAAGTCTTTACCCTGACTCTGCATACATTCCGGCAAGTCTTCTTCGACGACACCCCAAAGAGCTTCGACATTACGAGAAGTGCCGGAACGTACTGCTTTTGCTAGTACCTGCTTTATTTTCTTTTCTTGTTTGTCTAAATCACATTCATATGCGTAGGCAGACCTGCAAAGAGCCGCAACCGTCTTTTCAAGCCTCTTTGATTTCTTTGAGAGAGACTTCAGGGTTTCACTTTTGTCCCGGCCTTTGACTTTGATCCCATGAGCAAGGGCATACTGGATGATGGCCTCGCTTACGATCTTAGATTTTAATTTGTCTTCGATTTTCTCATCAAGGGCATCAATCGCATCCAATGCTTCTGGGGTCAATTTGTAACTCTTGGTCGGTCTCTTTTCTGGCATAGTTCCTCCATTTTTAGAATGTGTCTAAGAGTCATTCTTAGACTATAATCTGTCAACTCTTTTTCTAAGAAGAACTCTTAGAGGTGTTGCAAGAGGCTGAAAATGAAATACTACTCTAAGAATACCTCTAAGGACTGTTGTTAGAGGCCGTGTATACACATCTAAAAATAGAATTTCCACAGAATCACCCATTCTAGCCGGATTTCACCCCAAAATCCGCATCAAACACGTTTCGTTTGAACAGGCCTATTCATTTTGTGTGGGTAGCGATTGTCGATTTTCACCTCGCCACACGGGGTGCAGGTCGTGCATTCGTCACTTTTACTCATGTGTGAAAGGTCAAATTATGTCTCGGAAAAAACCGTGGGGTATCCCCGATGAAAAACCTGTATTTGAGTGTTTTGTCCTTGTTGTCCGTGGGAGGGTTCTAACTTGGTACTACAAGAGGTCTCGCAAAAAACAAGCATCCCTCCCTAAAGGGTGTGGTGAATATGCGAATTACCCCACCGCTGTGAAAATGATTCTGAAAACCAAGCGCAGACGCAAGGGACTTCTCAAGCGTCTGTTCGCACTTAAATGGAGGCCTTGCTGGATGATCTCGCTCGTGTACCCATACAGGATAGCGTATGAAGTAACGCCCGAGACTATCAAAAGTGATCTTGCGTATCTTGGTAGAAAAATCCGGAAGTGGTATCCCAATAGCTACTTCTTCTATCAAATTGACTACTCTAAGAACTCTGGGTTTCACATCCATCTAATCGGACGGGCCGGTAATAATCCGCCTAAGCTTGGAAAGCTTCCTATTAAAGAAGCACTCCCTCAATGGTGGATAAGTCGCATTAAATCTGATGAGGCCCACCGAATAAAGGTTGGTTTCCTTCGTACTGTGAAGGACTCGCATAAGGTCTGTTCATATCTGCTCCGTGGCGAGAAGTTTGAAGACCACCTTCGTGTCACGAGCCATATGGGTAATAGGTATTCCTTTGGGTGTTTCAACAAGCGTAATGCCAAGTCTGTAAAATGTAAGGCCTACGACATCTCTGTGGATGCCTTCCCAGAGATTCGGAAAATCATAGCCTTTGATACCCACGAGAATAGCAAGCGCACCTCAGATTCATATCTGTGTGACCATGACAATAAGGTAATGAACGCTGGCTCTGGTCTGCACATTATCAATGATCCGGCCCTTGCTAAAAAGATCAAGCGCAAGCTGGCTCAATTAAAGAAGTCAAAAAAGAGGAAGAAATGATGTCTTCCTCCGACACCATACTGACCCCCAAGGAAGTGGCAACACTTCTGCGGGTGTCCGCTAACTACGTCTATCGAAACAAGCACCACCTCGGCGGCATTCAGTTCCGCCGGTGCGGAAAGCTTTTGTTCTCTGAAAATCGAATAATGGAAATAATGAGGAGCGGAAATGCCATACCTAGACAAGACCTCGGGCAAGTACCGGGCAACCAAAATGATCGACGGCCTACGACGAACAAAAACCTTCAAAATAAAGGCAGAAGCAAGAAAGTGGGAAGCCCATCAAACCGAAGAGACTTGGATAGCCGAGCAGCAGGTCTTGGCCTTATTATCCATTCTTGAGTGGAGCGTGAAGTACCTTGAATACTCAAAGGTCCGCCATACAGCTAAGACCTTCAAGAGCGAAAAGGTTGTTGCTTTCAACCGA
Source organism: Pseudodesulfovibrio sp. (assembly GCA_022712855.1). Taxonomy (GTDB): domain Bacteria; phylum Desulfobacterota; class Desulfovibrionia; order Desulfovibrionales; family Desulfovibrionaceae; genus Pseudodesulfovibrio. Next base: position 2,512 of record JAFLJT010000095.1, read on the forward strand.
TTCTTTGCGGTTGTGGATAAGGATACCTTGGTTGAGGATCTCACGGCTGCCGATTGCCTACGAATGCTTGAAATGCGAGCCAAGGAGAAGAGTGGAAACGCCGCCAACAAGGACAAGAAGAACCTCAAGGCCGCATGGAACTATGGTATCAAGTACCTTGGTATGCCCAAAGATAATCCCTTTGTTTCAGTGGACTCTTTCCCGGCTGTTCAGCGGCCTCGTTATATGCCTCCCCAAGAGGACTTCTGGAAAGTGTACGATGTTGCCGAGGGCGAAGATAAAGTCCTCTTGTTAGCGTTTCTTCATACAGCCGCACGGCGCAACGAGATGTTCTCCTTGAAATGGGATGATATTGATCTGGTCAACGGCAAGGTTCGCCTCTGGACCCGTAAAAGGAAGGGTGGCTCTTATGAGTATGATTGGCTGCCGCTTACGGATAGGTTGGCCGACGCTTTGGCCGATCATGCCAAGTCGAAACGGGGAGAGTTTGTCTTTTGCAATGAGGACGGAGTCCCTTATGCAGAACGGCAGCGGTTGATACCCAGATTGTGCAAGAAGGCTGGTGTGCGGCGTTTCACCTACCACGCCATTCGGCACCTGACTGCCTCCATACTTGCCCAAGAGGGATTGGATATCGTCACTATCCAGAAAATGCTGCGGCACAAGAACCCGCTGACGACAACACTCTACCTTCATCAACAGGGTATTATGAAAAATGAATTGGAGAAGGCGTTCTCTAGATAAACCGAAAGCCCCCGAAAGCAGTTGTTTTCGGGGGCTTTTTAAGTCTATTTACACATTTTTTTACACATAAAATTCAAAGCGGTTACAGCTCTACACTGTAACCGCTTGAAATATCTTGTGCGCCAGGGAGGATTCGAACCCCCGGCCGTCGGCTTAGAAGGCCGATGCTCTATCCAACTGAGCTACTGGCGCACTGGGCGTCTTGATAATAGAGGGAGTGGGCATAGGTCAAGGATATTCGTGCTAAATGCTTGAATGATTATCAGGGGTTTTCCCTTGGCTCGCTTCCTGATAGAGAAGGGGGCGTGACACATTTCAAAAATTATACAGAACTTGAAGCCTATATGGATAAGCTGGGCTTGTTTCACATGGACCTGTCCCTTGGGCGCATGGAAGCTTTCTGGCAGTCTCGCGGACTGTCGGATATCCCGGTTGTTCAAGTTGTCGGCACCAATGGCAAAGGGTCTACCTCCACATTTTTTTGCTCCATCGCGCGGGCGCATGGTCTGAAAACGGGGTTGTTCACCTCGCCGCATTTCGTTACGCCGCGTGAACGGGCGCAGGTTAACCGTACTTTGTTGAGCCGCGAAACATGGGTGGAACTTGCCAACGAGGTGCTCGCCACGCCGGGCGGTGAAGATCTCACGTATTTTGAATTTCAAGCCTGTCTCGCCATGATCGGTTTTGTGAACAACGAAGTTGATATAATCATTATGGAAGCTGGTCTTGGCGGCAAGTTTGACGCCTCCAACGTCTTTGAGCCAGTCATGACGCTGTTCACCCCCATCGGCATGGATCACGAGAAGATACTCGGGCCGACCCTGACGGATATTGCCCGCGACAAGGCGGGAGCCATTCGACCGGGTGGTCTGGCTGTGACTGGCACACAAGTGACCGAGGCCATGATTCCTCTGCAGGACCGGGCGAAACTCGTGGGCGCACGGCTTCTGTTCGCCGTGGACATGGCCGATCCTGTGAATCATCTTGATCTTGGGTTGATGGGCATCCATCAGACAGCTAATGGGCGGCTCGCTTTGGCGGCTTGGCGCTGGTATGCGGCTGGTGCCGGGATTAAGAGTGTGCCCCATGCGGAACGCTTTGGCTTGGAATCGGCGTTCCTGCCGGGGCGCATGCAACAAGTGGAAATAGATGGGCAGACCATTCTCCTCGATGGTGCGCATAATCCCCCCGCGCTGGAAGCGTTGAGCAGTGCTCTTCGTGCCGAAGATATTGCACTGGGCGCGGTTGTGTTCACCTGTATGGGTGATAAGGACGTTGACACCATGGTGCCGTTGATTCTCGGTTTGACGGACGGTCCGATCATCATCCCTGCCATGGAAAATGAACGGGCATGCGATCCCGCGACCTTCGCCGGGATACTGGGCGAGCGGGCGCAGACAGCCCCGTCCATGGCCGATGCTTTGGCGCAGACACAAGAAATTGATGGACCTGTCCTCATCTGCGGCTCACTGTATTTGTTGGCCGAGTTTTATACTCTGTACCCTGAATTTCTGACTCCCTAACGAGACCACTATGAGCAAACTATACCGTAGCCTTCCATCCATGGATCAGATTCTTGATGCCGTGACCGAGGAGAGCGACATTGGCGGCCTGCCACGTCCGTTGGTGAAAAATCATGCCAGCGATTTTCTCGATATCTGTCGTGAGGAAATCCGCTCGGGCGCAATCACCACGTCGGAGCAGCTTGAATTGGCCGCGCTCCTGCCGCGCTTGATCGCCTATGTTCGGGTAAAATCGAAGCCCCATTTTCGGCGTGTGCTGAACGCCACTGGTGTTGTGGTCCATACAAACCTGGGCCGTTCGCTGCTTGCCAAGTCAGCCATCGAAGCCGTGGCCGAGGCGTGTGGGCATTACTCCAACTGTGAGTTTGACCTGTCTACCGGGCAGCGGGGCAGTCGGTACAGCCATGTTGAACAAATTTTATGCGACATCACCGGGGCCGAAGCCGCGCTGGTGGTCAATAACAACGCGGCGGCTGTGTTCATCATGCTGGAGACCTTTGCCAAGGGTATGGAAGTCATTGTCTCACGCGGGCAGCTCGTGGAGATCGGCGGCTCTTTCCGTATTCCTGATGTCATGACCAAATCCGGGGCGATCCTGCACGAAGTCGGGGCCACCAACCGGGCGCATGTGCATGACTATGAAAACGCCATCAATGACAATACCGCTGCGCTTATGCGCGTGCATACATCGAATTTTCGCATTGTCGGCTTTACGAAGGAAGTGACCCTGCCCGAGATGCGTGAACTGGGTGACAAGTATGCCCTGCCGGTCATCGAAGACTTGGGCAGCGGCTCCCTCTATTCATTGGAAGGCGAAGGGCTGGTCGGTGAGCCTACGGTGCAACAGACCGTTGCACAGGGTGCGGATGTGGTGTCGTTCTCTGGCGACAAAGTGCTCGGCGGCCCGCAGGCGGGTATCATTGTCGGGCGTAAGGAATACATCGACCGTATCAAGAAGAATCCCATCAATCGCGCCATGCGCATCGACAAGATGACTCTGGCCGCGTTGGAAGCGACGTTGCGACTTTACCTTGATATGGATGTGGCGCGACAGAAGGTGCCCACGCTCAAGATGATCACCGCATCGCAGGAATCGCTTAAGAGCAAGGCGCGGCGTCTGGTTGAAGCCGTTCGTAATGAGCTTGGCGATGACGCAAAAGTGGGCATGAAAAAGGGCTTCTCCCGCGTCGGCGGTGGGGCGTTCCCAGAATATGACCTGCCGGGGACCATGGTGACGGTGGAGCCGAAAAAAATTTCCGTGGGTAATCTGAAGGACGCGCTCCTCGACACCGATCCGCCGCTGGTGGCGCGTATCGAGGACGACACCTTTTTACTGGACCCGCGTACTCTGACATCGACGGAACTCAAGATGGCCGCCTCTGCATTGAGGCAGGCTGTGGATATTTTGAAAAAATAAGGACATCTGATGAGCAAGAAAAATGATCTCGAATACGAACCTAAATCTGCGTGGGATGTATATACATCTAAGAAAGACATTAAAGCCATGGATGAAATGGCCGATCGGTACGTGGACTTTTTGAGCGAATGCAAGACCGAGCGACTGGTCATGGACTACGTGCGCAGAAAGGTCGAAAAGGCGGGCTTTGTGGACGACCTCAAAGCACCGCTGGCCTATCGTTTTAATCGCAACAAGACATGTTTTCTCGTCAGAAAGGGCAAGCGCCCGCTGAGTGAAGGCTTCCGGCTCGTCGGCGCTCATGCTGATTGCCCGCGTCTCGACCTCAAGCAGCGCCCCTTTTACGAAGATCTCGATATCGCGCTGGCCAAGACCCATTATTATGGCGGCATCCGCAAATATCAGTGGCTGACCATCCAGCTTGCCCTGCACGGTACCGTAGTGAAAAAAGACGGTACCGAAGTGACCATTTCTATTGGTGAAGACCCGCAGGACCCGGTTTTTACCATCACGGACTTGCTGCCGCATCTCGCAGCCAAGGACGCTGGAAAGAAGCTGTCCGAAGCTTTTGATGCAGAGAAATTGAATCTGATCATGGGCCATTCTCCTGTCATGAAAGGCAAGAAGGACGACGAGGAAATTAAAGCTCCGGTCAAGCGCAAGATGCTTGAAATATTAAACAAAAAATACGGCATCAACGAAGCCGATTTCCTGAGCGCCGAGGTCCAGGCAGTCCCGGCTGGCCGCGCACGGTATGTTGGTTTGGACGAAGCCATCATCGGCTCCTACGGCCAAGATGACCGATCCAGCGTGTTCTGTGGACTGGAAGCGCTTCTCGAAGAAACTGAGCCGGAATACACGCAGATCGTGCTGTTCTGGGACAAGGAAGAGATCGGTTCCGAAGGTTCCACGGGCGCAAAATCCTACTTCTTCGAATACTGTATGGAAGAGCTGGCCGATGCTTGGGAACCGGACGCACGACTTTCCAAGATATTCCAGAACGGTTCAGTCCTGTCCGCCGATGTTTCGGCAGCCATGGACCCGGATCACAAGGACGTCTACGAGCCGCTCAATTCAGCGCGCCTCGGTTACGGCCCGTGCTTCAATAAATTCACAGGCCATCGTGGCAAGGTCGGCGCCAACGACGCCCACCCCGATTTTATAGGCTGGCTGCGCCGCATCTTCGATGACGCAGGCATCCCCTGGCACATGGCCGAACTCGGCAAAGTCGACGTCGGCGGCGGCGGAACCGTCGCCAAATTCCTCGCCGTCTACGGCATGGATGTCATCGACGTCGGTGTCCCCGTTCTGTCCATGCACTCACCGTTTGAGCTGGCGGCCAAGGTAGATATTTATGCCTGTACGCTTGCGTTCCGGGAATTCTTGAAGCAGTAATTCCACTTGAATTGAACAAAAAAAGGGCCGCGAGAACATTTTCTCGCGGCCCTTTGCTATTATCCTTCAGCCATCGCCTTCACCATCTCTATGGGAACCAATGTCCGTTTCGCCACTTCTTCAGGCGTCAGCCCTTCACCGAGCAATCTGTTGATTAGCACGGGTAACGGCTCGCCGATCTCAACAATATGGCCGTCCGGGTCGCGCAGGCGGAATCCGCGTTGGCCCCATGGGGCGGTCTCAATGGGGTGGATTATGTCGTCCCAGTTTGCCTCGACTTTGGCCCAGGACGCTTCCAGGTCTGCTGATTCAAAATACATTTCAAAGTTGTTCTGTGCCAGTTTCGCGGGCGGTGTTTGTTTGCCGGAAAATATGACATCGGTGGCGTGTTCTGCCTGCCAGATGGAAAAGCCGCTCTTGAATGGAATATTCATTTCAAAGTCGGCCAGAATTTCCTGTTCGAGGAGTTCTTCGTAGAACGCACGGGATTTTTTGATGTCTGCGACCATGATGGCCGGGCCTTCGAATTTGATGGGCATGGTGTTCTCCGGTGTTTATTCAGATTAAGCGGTTGTTTTCTTGTGGGCATCGCGCTTTTTCTCTACACTGCCAAGCTGATAGCAAAAACATCGATTTTTAGAAAGATAAGGGACAAATATATGCCGGTTATTATGGGAACCGCTGGTCACATTGACCACGGTAAAACCACCCTCGTTAAAGCGCTTACAGGTATTGATTGTGACCGACTCTCGGAAGAGAGGAAGCGCGGTATCACCATTGAACTCGGCTTCGCGCATCTTGATCTGGGTGACGATATTCGCCTCGGCATCGTGGACGTTCCGGGCCATGAAAAGTTCGTCAAGAACATGGTGGCAGGCGCGACTGGCGTTGATTTTGTCACCCTCGTTATCGCGGCGGACGAAGGCATTATGCCGCAGACCCGTGAGCATCTGGAAATTTGCCAACTGCTTGGTGTCACCACCGGACTGGTCGCTCTGACCAAGACCGATATGGTGGATGCCGAATGGCTGGAAATGGTCGAGGAAGAAGTGGCGTCCTATTTAGAGCCGACTTTCCTCGGCGGTGCGCCGATCATTCCCGTCTCGGCGCGTACTGGCGACGGGCTGGATGCCCTCAAGGACGCTCTGCGCACACTGCTCGATGAATTTAAGCCCAAGCGACGGTCCGACCTCTTTCGTCTGCCTGTGGACCGTGTGTTCACCATGAAAGGGCACGGCACTGTTGTCACGGGCACCATGATCTCCGGCTCCATCTCTGTGGGTGATGACGTGCTGCTCTATCCCAAGGAAGCCGAGTCCAGGGTGCGCGGCCTGCAATCTCACGGCGACACCGTTGAGACCGCTCAGGCAGGGCGACGCACGGCCATCAACCTGCACGGCCTTGAAGTGGATGACATCCGGCGCGGCGACGTGTTGGCCCGGCCCGGCACGCTCTATCCGTCCGACGTGTGGGATATCGAACTGACCGTCCTTAAATCGTCGCACATTCCGCTCAAGCACCGTCGTGAAATACATTTTCATCACGGCGCACGAGAAGTGCTGGCCCGTATCCACCTGCTGGATCGCGACGAACTCAAGCCCGGCGAAACTACTGTGTGTCAGGCTCGTTTCAGCGAACCGCTGGCTGGTGTCTACGGTGACCGCATTGTTCTCCGTTCCTTCTCTCCGCTCCGCGCCTTTGCGGGTGGGCAGATCATCGGCCCGGTGGGGCATACCGTGAAACGATTTTCCGACACAGTGGACGTGCTTAAGCAGCTCGCCTCCAGTGCGCCCGAAGAGGTTGCTACCGCGCAACTCGAACTGGCCGGACCGCTTGGATTGACCTTCAGCCAATTGCTGACCATGACCAACCTTGAATCCAAGGCATTGGAAAAGACCCTCGGTGTTCTCAGCGGCCAGCAGAAGGCAATACTTTTCGATAAGGAAACCCGACGCTACGGCGGCGGTGAACTGGCGCAAACGTTGTCCGATGGGTTGCTCGAATACCTTGCTGCGTTCCACAAGAAGGACTCCATGAAGCCCGGCGTACAGCGGGGCGAATTGGCTTCGTCATGGGGGCGCGAACTCACACCGAAATTCTTCCATTTCATCGTGGAGCGGTTGCTCAAGAAGGGCGAGATGGTGGCCGAGCAGGAAGTGCTGCGCCTCAAAGATCACAAAGTATCCCTGGCATCGGATCAGGAAAAGGTGCGCTCGATCGTTCTCGGCGCATATGAACAGGGTGGTGTGACGCCGCCTAATTTGAAGGATGTGCTCGAACCGCTCGGCATGACATTCAAGCAGGCCGCGCCTGTCTTCAAGTTGTTGCAGGATCAGGGGCAACTGGTGCGCGCCAAGGACGACATGTATTACCATGTACCGGCGCTGGTCGGTATCAAGTCGAAAATCATCGACTTTTTCGCGGATAATCAGGAGATGTCCGCCCCGGATTTCAAGGAGTTGACCGGGTTGTCGCGCAAGTACCTCATCCCGCTGCTGGAGTATTTTGACAAGGAAAAGCTCACCGTGCGTGTGGGCGATGTCCGCCACCTGCGCAAACGCGCTTGACACCATGAGGCAGGCCCTTTACCCCATGTTCATGGGTAGATATTTTTCCTTTCTTGCAGCGGTAATTCTGTTGGCATTTTTCCTCACGGGTTGTGCGGGAAAATCCAAGGGTAACACTGCGCGAAATGTCGCCTCGGCTCAGGAAATAGTGGACTCGGCCACGGACATTTTACGCGGCTATATGGAAGGCGAGCAGAAGACGACCGTGAGCGAACTTATTGCTCAGGCCAAAGGGATCATGATCATCCCGGGCATGGGTAACGTCAGCTTTTTCTTTTCTCTTGGCGGCGGTAATGCGCTGATGATGGCTCGTGCGCCCGGCGGCTGGTCCGGCCCCGTTTTTCTGTCCAAGGGAACCGGAGGACTCGGCGCTCAGGTCGGGGTGACCAGAACCTCGGGCATTATCCTCTATATGGCCGAGGAAGATGTGCGCTATGTGCTTGAGACGGGCGCTGTGTTGCAAGGGCGGGCAGCGATCACGTTTCTCGATGCGGATTTCGAGGGCAATCGTACGCCGGAATTCGCCGAAGCCGGTGAGGTTGTTTTTATTGGAGACACCTCCGGCCTGTATGCTGGTGTCGGCATAAGTGGCGGCGGCTTGTCAGATCGGGAAAGCCTCAATGCGGCGTATCACGGCGTGGAAAATGGCGACCCACAAAATATTTTGTTTAAGACGGCCACAATGCCCGAGGGGGCGCAGCATTTGCGCGACCTGTTGGACATGGCTGATACGGTAGTGGATACGGCAACAAAAAAGGACGGAACTTTCGTTCCGTCCATTTAAGGTCACTTGGGGTGAGTGATGGGGATTGAACCCACGGCCACTTGGGCCACAACCAAGAGCTCTACCAACTGAGCTACACCCACCGTGTGAGGAGAAAGGACTAGCGAAGGTTTCCTCCACGGTCAAGTAAAAGAAGTAAAAAAAAGGTACTACATGGATAAATTAATCATCGAAGGCGGCATTCCGCTCCAAGGCAGTATTCAGGTGAGCGGCGCAAAAAATGCGGCCCTGCCTATCCTTATGGCCTGTTTGCTGGCCGAAGGGCCTGTTCATTTGAGCAATGTGCCGCGTCTTGCAGATATTGACACCTCGCTCAAACTTCTGAACATTCTCGGATGTGAAACCACATTTGAAGGCAACGAAGCCACCAGCGATTGTGTCGATCTCAAGCCGGAAGCTCCGTACGATCTGGTCAAGACCATGCGTGCGTCTGTTCTCTGCCTCGGACCGATCATGGCCCGTTTGGGTGAAGCGAAAGTAGCCCTGCCCGGCGGCTGTGCCATTGGCGCTCGCCCGGTCGATCTTCATCTGCGCGGTCTGGAGCGCATGGGGGCCAAATTCGAAGTCACCGAAGGCTACATCAAGGGTAAATGTAAAGGCCGCCTCAAGGGCGCACATATATCTCTCGATTTCCCCACTGTGGGCGGCACCCAGAACCTGCTCATGGCCGCCAGTCTTGCCGACGGCACCACCACGCTTGATAATGCCGCTCGCGAACCCGAAGTTGTCGATCTCGCCAATTTCCTCAACACCATGGGTGCCAAGATCACTGGGCAGGGTACCAGCGTTATCACCGTTGAAGGTGTCACATCCCTCAAGGGCTGCGAATACCGCATCATGCCTGACCGCATCGAAGCCGGAACCTACATGGTGGCCGCCGCTATCACTGGTGGCGAACTCGAAATTCTCGACTGTCCGTTCCAGGAACTGGACGCCGTCACCTACAAACTCCGAGAAATGGGTGTCTGGCTTCAGGAAGAAGAAGGGTACGTCCTCGTACGTCGTGCCAACGGACTTCTTGCTAACGTTGACGTCACTACGCTTCCGCATCCCGGTTTCCCAACCGATATGCAGGCTCAGCTCATGGCGCTCATGTGTTTCGGTAAGGGTGCGGGTATCATCGAAGAGAAAATCTTCGAGAACCGCTTCATGCACGTTCTCGAACTTGTCCGCCTTGGTGCAGATGTCCGCCTCAAAGGCCGCACAGCCATGGTGCACGGTGTGAACAAGCTCATGGGCGCACCTGTCATGGCTTCTGACCTCAGAGCCAGTGCATCATTGGTTCTGGCAGGGCTTGCAGCGGAAGGCACCACCACCATCGAACGTATTTACCACCTCGACCGTGGTTACGAAAATATTGAAGAGAAACTTTCCGGCGTGGGTGCGCGTATCAAGCGCGTCAGTGAGTAGCAGGTTGTAAAAACTACTGAGTCGTTACTATAAAACGTTCAAACCCTCGCGTATTTCAAATACGCGAGGGTTTGCTTTTTTTTGGCCTATTGAGCTTATTTCTTTTTGAGGTTGAAATTCACTTCTTTTTCGTTTCCCTTACCCACATAGACATTGGCCGCACCATCTTTGTATACCCCGACAGGTTGGGGGATGGCCCGAAGGATGTACTCATCTGCAGGAAGAAGTTGGAAAGAATAGACGCCGCGCTCATTGGTTGTTGTTGATGCGCTGTGGTAAGTCGCTTCCCCGATGATCGTGATGAGGGTGCCGACAAGCGGCGCTCCGTGATCGTTGACCGCACCATAGATGGTAGCTGTTCCATCTTTTGCCATGGCGGGCGTTGCGAGAATCAGGAGCATGGCGAAAGAGAGAAATACTTTACGAAACATGATGGCCTCCGTGGCGCTGATTTGAAACCCGAGTTTACGCAAATTTTTCGTGCGGTCCAATGAAAATTACTGGCAAGTAGATAGAAAAAGAAACCAAAAGCTTTGATTGCTCCGGAAATCCGATTGGTCAGAGAAAGCGTCATCGGCTGCTGGGAGGCGGTGTACTCGGTCTTGAGCGCGGCGTATTCTTTTGTCATGGTTTCCTTTTCCGTCTGAAGCCAGAGATAGCCGAGTAGGGAGAATGATATCAGAAAGGAACTGAAAACCCCGGCCGATGATACTTTTAAAGTACTGCATATATTGTTTTTAGTGGGTAAATTTCTGCTTGAGAAATGATGCCTTTAATGTATAGAATAATCGAGAATATTCTAGGAAATTCTCAGTGCGGTTATGAGTAGAATTCCTACATAGAGCTTGATACTGGTCAGACTTCTGCTACAATGCCTTCAAACAGAACCTTAATGGAGGTTATAGTATCATGGATAAATGGGAATGCCCTTGCGGCTACGTGTATGACCCGGCTGAAGGCGATGCGGACAACAATATTGCTATCGGCACCAGCTTTGAAGACCTGCCCGACGATTGGGTCTGTCCCGAATGCGGCGCAGAAAAAGAGTACTTCGAAAAGCTCTAGCAGCTTGATCGTTGAACAGAAGCCCCGAACTCTCTGAGTTCGGGGCTTTTCAGCTTGCTGACAAAGGCCCGATTGCGTCGTTGCTGCAAAACGATCAGACCCTAGCGTACAGGAAGTACATCTCTGCTCTCGATATCCGTAATCCTCGAAGCCTCGTCAACGGCTAGTCGGCCGTCGGCCCTGATCTTTTTTTGCGCCTAGCACTCGAACCTTTCTCAGCAACCTGTCAGAGTGGTGGGCACAGAGTGTAATGGCTGCTGTTGCCGCGCCTTCTGTGGTTTGGTAATGAGGGAAGGCAATAGGCGGGATCGAATGCTCGGTCCGTATACCAAGGAGTGCTCATATGGGAATTTTGATGTTCTTGCTGGTCGGCCTGATGGCCGGTTTCCTGGCCGGAAAGATAATGAAAGGCGGCGGGTTTGGCTTGATCGGCAACCTCGTGGTCGGTGTGGTTGGCGCTGTGGTTGGCGGATTTACCTTCGGGTTGTTCGGTTTTCACAGCACTGGTATGCTCGGCGGGCTGCTGACAGCCACTGGCGGAGCCGTCATTTTGCTCTTCATTATCGGGCTGATTAAAAAATAATACAAAAAAAGACAAAAAACCTTTGCATCGTTCTGTGAAGGGCGTATGGTCTACTTAAGTGGCAAAGGACCGTTTCAGGATAACGCTAAACAAACCTTAAGATTCATCGAATCGGAAGCGTTTCAAGGCAACTTCTCAGCAAACAGTAAATTCCTTTGGCTAAAGATTGTCATACGGCAACTACCAACCAACATTCATGAAAAAAGTCCCTGCTTGCAGGGACTTTTTTGTGGGGTCAAGCTAGGGAAACGCTGATTAATTCGTCATTTAGGAAGTGCTGTAGAATTGTTCGCTGGGTAGGCGCGAAAAAAGTTCAAGGCCGACGGCCGACTAGCCGTTGACGAGTCCCCGAGGATTACGGATATCGAGAGCAGAGATGTACTTCCTGTACGCTAGGGTTTGAATTTTTTGAAGCAACGACG
>JAFLJT010000310.1 GCA_022712855.1 Pseudodesulfovibrio sp.
GTCCTTCTTGGTGAACTGTTGTCGTAGTTTCTTGCCGTCTATTTTGACTTGCGCCATCCAAACGGTCTTCCCGTTCTTCCTGTGCTTGTAAGGCATATTGCCTCCTGATCGCTTCGCCTATTAGGTTTTCAAAGAACAGGATACGGCGGCCTAGCTTTACCCCACCGTACCTTGAAGGATGCCGCAATATGGTTGACTCGGCAACCTCGAAGTATTGCGCGGCATCCTTCGAACTGATCTTTTGACCTAAATTAGGATTCGTCATCGAAGTTTAACTGGTAAGGGTCATCAAGAATTGGGGCCAGTGCAACCATATCAGTGGGAAGGCCTCGGTTGAGCCTTTTCCAATTAGCTGACTGATACTTTTGTTTGCCACGATAGTTCTTTGCCCTCTTTTCATTAACGGCATCTCGCAAAACTTCTTCGGATTTTCCCGAAATTCGGAGTGCTTTTTGGAAAACAAGCCCAAGTGATTCGTATGTGATTTCGGAAAAAAGTGGCTCTCCTCCGAATTCATCCTTGGTTGCAGCCAATGAGGTTGTGAGTCCAACTATTTGACTTGCTAGTTGAAGTTGGGTTGTCCTAACTGCTTTTGATCGGATAGCTGAATTCGGTTCCTGAATTCCGAGAAATGAATTCTGAACTTGTTCCCACCAAAGTAGAGTCTTTCTTTGAGTGTGGTGCTTTCCGGGATTAGTTTGGAACTTGAGCCAATCTTGAGAGCAATAAGCCCAAATCGCATCGAGATTGCCGATGGTTTCTTCAATGGTGTCGAAACCAAGTTCTTTAACGCTTTCTCTGAGAAGCTGGAATTCTATTCGAATAGCCCTTTCATGCTCTTCGACTTCTTTGATGCCCCAAACATTATACATCCATGTCTTGTGAGACGATGTTTCGATTTCAAGGGCTTTGTCATAGAGCCGTCCAGTGAGTTTGCCCTTACCAATCTGAACTCCTGTCAGATCGTCATTCTTGATGTACTTAGCAACGTTTCGGGCTCTCGCCACCATGTTGTCAAAGATGTTCTCTGTCCACAGGTGCGCAGGTATGAGCATGTCGAGGCAAAGATCAATGCGACTTGTCTTCATTCTCAAGATAGTTGCTCCCCACACTTTCAGGGCTTCTGTGATGATATCTAAAGCTTCTCGAATTCCACGCCGCCAAAGTGTTTCAGATCGGATTTCAACCATCACGTTCGGACGCGATTTCGGTTTGAGTGAATCGTACATCCGAAACGCAAATTCGTTATTGGAAAATAACCATTTATATCCCTTAGTTCCGTGCGGGGCCAAATTGAAAAGCAACTCTTCATCCCGTTTTGGAATTCGGATAGTGATCGGCACAGGTTCGAACGCCTTCAGCGCAATGCCTTTCGCTACTTCCAGAATTTCAAAAAGAAAATCATCTTTCCACTTCACATCAAGCGCCAAATTCAGGGAATCTACCCCAGACGTTAGTACTCGTACCCCTGCCAGAGTGCTCGGACTCACCTTAGCGGGGGGGCTGATAGTCATCAGCCCCCTCTTAGGCTTGTCCTTGCTCCGTTGTTTCTTCTTCGTTTTTGATTTCGTCATGTGGCGAAAATATGAAAACGGAATTGAAAACACTTGGACACATAAAAAGAAAAATGTGTCCGGGTGAAAAGGAGAGAGGGGGGGCTATGCTAATAGATTTTTTGAATGAAGTTAGCGTTAGGGGGTAGGATCAAGGTCGAGTTGCCAAAACCCTTCTTTTCTTTTGAGAGCTTTGGCAAACGTCTCAGGGCTCATTTCGCCAATATCAGGGTCTAGGAGGCCTAGTCCTGAGTCCTGGGCGATAGCATCAAACAACGCCTGGATCTTAGGCGCAGGCAATGGGGCTCCTCTCCTGTGGGATGTCTCGAGTATGAAGCGAGCCCATGTCATTTTTATTTGCTTCAAGGATACGTTGGCGACTGTTTCCCCCATGTAGCTGCCTAGTTTTGCGATTTTCTCTGTTTCGCCAGAAACGGTCCAGTGTTGGATTAGTTTTGAAATCCCCGGCTCAGCCATCAAGGTTTTGTCTATCTGAAGGAGTTTTCGTGCGGCTTTGAGGTCTCCCTCGACAGCCTGAGATAGAAGTTGGGCAGGAGTTTCGCCGTGAAGGTAGCTGCATGGAAACCAAACAAGCATGAAGAATAGCATACTTGGCGGCGAAGTCTCCCAATCTAGTTCAAGCTTTTCTAAAGAGGGATTTTTTTGAGGTACAAAGGCGTTGAGGATTGCACGGCAATCTGTGTCGTGGGGCAATGGTCCCTCTGTCGCGAAAAGTTCAAGGAGGTCTGGTTGATCTTCTGCAGTAGTAGGGAAGGCTGGGGCGTAAAATGAGATTATTTCAGAAATGAGTTTGTTATCGTCTGTGTAGTAGGAAAACCAATTGTTGAGATCGGGAATGTTGGAGGAGTCGAATACTAGGTTTCCCTCTCGGAATTTGTTGACAATTAGGAAGACGTATTCAGGATTGCAAGCCAGATGGATGGCGACGTCTGCAAGCAGATTATCAACACCATTTTTCCATGCAGTAACGGCTTCTCCTTCGACAAGCTGAAATTCAACGCGGTCTATCATGGCATTCATGACTGCCGTTTATACTAGCTATGACTCTTCTGCAAACCTGACTAATCAATAGAAAACTCAGATGCTTCACTGAATATGGATTCAATTCCATCTCGGAAGGGGCCAATATCATCGAGATACAGTATCCTCAAATTCTTAATTGCTCGAGAGCAGGAGACATAAAGCAAATTGCGAGTCATTTCATGTTGGATGCGCTCATTTTCTTCAATAGGTTGCTCTTGGGAGAGCTGTTTAAAGAACTTTGAAAAAAAATCTCCTTTGCGCCCGAATGAGTTCTCCATAAAAATTAGTACATTGCCGTACTCTTCGCCTTTTGTCCCATGGTAGGTATGAAAACTAATAGTTTGGTTTGTGCTTGAGCTTATGAGGTTATACCAGAGGTCCCACTCAGCAATGTCTATTTCTAAAAGTGAATCGAGATGCTTTTGGGCATTTCGTAAATCCTCGTCATCATCAAGATTCAAATTGGGATTTAATTTCTCAAGCATGTAGTTATAAACAGCTTCGAACTTTGTCGTTTTGATGTCGATAAAAGGGGTAATGATGCTGGTTATGTGAGGAGCTATATCCTCTGGTGCCTCACTGCAGGCTTCAAGCATTGAGACCATCAATTCACAAAGAGAGTTTCCGCAAATATCCTGAAGTTGCAAAACGATTTTCTTCAATTCAGAGAAAGATAGGCCCGCTGCAGTAGTCTTGTTGACAAATTCACTAATGATTGAGTCTTTATTGGATATGATGGTTTTGAACTTTAATATTTTGAATAAAAGTAGAGGTATAGCCCCCAGTTTGTCCTCTTGATCACTAAGGAAGTCTGTTTTAATTAATTCGAAATTGCGCCCTTGTTTGTAGTAGCCGCTCTCGGCTATTGCCGCATACGCATTGGGAAAATCTGTTAGCTCTGCAAGTAGTTTGTTGGTGAGTACTAAGCAGTGCAACTCCTTCTTCTCATTGATACCCCACTCGTGCTTGTACTTTTCAATAAATCTATTGACACTGTGCTTCCTATTTTCTGCACACGAGGTGTAGAATTTGACACTTCCCTCTGTGAAATTTTCATATATTGAGTCTTGTTCAATCTCGTCTGCCCTTATCTTATTGATAACTTTGATCACCTTTGATGAAGATCGGCGATTGGCTTTTTTGTTGATTTTACTCAAGCCTAGGTGTTCGTCTTCGAGGTTAGAGCCGATGCCAGTTTCGTAGATGTTTTGAGCCTTGTCTCCAAAATATCCAATAAAAATAGGATGTTTTATGAGGCTTGAGTGTTGGTCAATGGTTTGTAATATTTTCACTAGGTTAAGTGCCGTATCTTGATACTCATCAATTAAGATGTATGGATAGCAGTCGATAATGATCTGCTTCAAGACATCATAAGAGCTTATTAATTGGAAAGAGTAGTCCAGCACAGTCTCATGGCTGATGCGCATGTAGTGTAAAGAGTCGCGATTTCTTTTAGAGTCGTACTTAACTTGACGATACTTCTCTTCATTGCGTTCTATACAATCTAAGCACATTTTGTATTCTGCAATCTTGTAGATCGTCGACCCTATTTTTCTGAAATTAGTTATGTTTTTAAATAGTTCAGGGTATTTCTCACAAGAGTCTTTATATTGTTCTCGTACCTCTTTAGCTTTCATGCTGTATGTCGAGTAGAACATCTCACGATCTTCTTGTATTGTTTGATTAAATTGCTCTTGAAGATCGCTTGATAGTTCTTTGTAGGCTTTGTATTCGCTTTTTTCGCCAGAAAGATCGTTTTTCAAAGATGTTAGTTCATCTAACACCTTCTCTTTGTGTATTGTAACAAGTTGCGGCTGGTGTTTTCGAATTACATTCCACAAAAAATCGTGAATAGTTGAGACGTGGAGTAGGTCAGAATTACCTATGCGCCTTTTCACTTCGTTTGCAGCTACGTTCGTATATGTTATGCAAAGTGCTTTTTGATTATTTCTACTAAGCTCTTCAGAATAATGAATTAAAATGTGCCGCAAGCATTCGATAAGAGAATATGTCTTCCCTGCTCCAGCGCCAGCATCGAATACAATTTTAGTTTTATTGTTTATAGCGTTTGCAAGTTGCTCTTGTGCATTTACTTCGTCAGCGCGAGCTTCTTTGGAAAGGATAAGTGTTTCTTGGGACATTCTATTCTCCTTTTGCTCCAAGCTGGATGGACAACCATTCGAATCCATCTGATATATAGCTAGGAATAATAGGGAGAGGAGATTTCGCGGTTATCATTTCAAACAATAGGGTGCTGGCTAGGCCACTTTTGGAATTAGACAGTTTCTTTTGGAATTTAAATGAATTATCCTTGAGATTGTCAAATTCTTCTTCACCTTCTTTACCTACAATGTTTGCGTAAATTTGTGGTTTCACTGATTTCAAAGCACTATTTAATATATCGTTACTGTAGTTGGTTAAGATAAATGCCTCTTCAAAGCTTGTTGCGTAGAATCCATTAATAGCTTCTCGTTGGAAAACGCATCTCATCCTTTGATTGGTGTATTGTGGGGGCATATTCTCTACTTTTTCTGTTGCAAGGAAGGATTGTAACGTTTGATTAGTGGTTGTTCTATTTTTTAGATCGTCAATTTGTTTATATGTATCGGCATTGGTTTCTCCCTTTTCTTCCTCGCTTCTCTTTAAATCAAAATCTGTTACTACTAGTGCCGGAATCTCTAGTAATTCGAGTAGCGGGTGGTATACGAGCCCATGAGCACCATCTATTGGAAAAATGGTAATGTGAAATTTACTTAGTGGTGTGTCTTCTAAATAGTATCGAAGCAATATATCCTCAGTAACTCCTTCGACAATTATAGCAGCATCTGCAAAGAACAGTTCTGATGATTTAAATTTTATATGCTTTTTCAAAAAAGAAAGTAGCTCTTCAGGCTTCTTTGAGTTGTTAATTGAGAGTGCTTTCTTGATTTTACTATCGGTAAGTTGAATTACTTTTGGGGCATGGTTATTTTCCGATATGTAGTTTATATTGTTGAAAGAATTTGTGCTGTGAATTTTGCTATAAAGAACGTGTGGAGAATGTGTTGTTATTATTAGCTGGCTATTAATGTTTTTTGTATTTTCCCCAAGTAGGTGAGCTACCGCCTTATCAATATTATTAATAAAATTCTCTTGCATTTGCGGGTGCATAAATGCTTCCGGCTCTTCAATGCATATTAAATTTACTTTACTTTGCATTTCTTGCTCAGGGTATTGGTCGATATAGTCTATCACTTGACCAATAATATGCATTAGATTTGCGTAGCCCAAACCGAATTGCTCTTCAGGAACTAGGGTTCCATCTTCATCATATTCATATTTAATTAATTGGGATAAAATATTATCCAAACTGATGTCAGGAGAAAGCTCAACTTTTAGGTGTTTCGTAGATTCGATGCACTCCAAGACCCCATTAACATCTGGTTTGTGCTGAGAAATCTCGTCTGCCAGCTGGTGATTTAGCGTGTCGATTTTATCGCTAAAAGCGTCGAGCAATACAGTTTGTTTCTGTGGGTTGCATTTTCTTGTGATTATCCGATTAAACATTGATGATAAGCCTTGACCATCTAAGTGTTTGTTCGCTGAAATGAATTTGAGGTCTATTAGATCTGTTAGTTTGAATCCTCCAGAGACTGTATCCCCGTTTTTTCGATAGTACCTTTTACTGAATTTCGTTTTATCAAGTAATGCCAAGAATTTTTTAAAAGGATCAAATGTTTCTTTTGTCTCTTTATTGTTTGATTTTTCTATGATTTTTTTTACGTCGTCGTTGAATACGGCAGTTTCTTTTATTTCATAGGTCGTTATACATTCAACAGCTGAGTTTTTATCGTCTGTTGCGAATGAGATATCAATAAGATCTGATAAATTTGATATGATTGTTGAGGATAGCTTCTCTTCAACGCCCACTGAAACTGAGAATTTTAGGGTGGGATATGTTTTTAAACCATCAAAAGAATCATCATTGTAAGATTTTTTGTACTTCTCAAAAATCCTATTTAAATAAATAAGATTAAAATCAGTGCTTTTAACGTCAGAGCTACTCAGAACAAATTCTAATGCTTTTACGACAGTTGTCTTTCCTGCATTGTTTTTACCAACGATCAGCGTTGTAGCAGCAGCAACTTTATCTTTGTCTTTATCTATCTGCTTGTCGCCAGAAACAAAATAAACGACATTATCTTGGTCGCCAAATTTTCTAAAATTTTCAATAGCAATGCTTTTTAAATACATTTTTTCCCCTTCCGCTTAAGTGGCGCTTGGGTATAGATAGGTGTGTGAAAAATAGTTAAGCCCGGGAATCCTATAGTACTTCAGTTGAAGCGTGTAGGTGATCACATACTCGCCTTGTAATCAAGGCAAGCTTCACTGTTTTTTGGGTGGTAGGAAGTTGAACACCAGTATTGGGGATTTTCATATGTGTGGCTTTAATAAATATCGCATTTGCTATTGATTGATTCTTTATGAGCACATATGATCTCTTTCAAGTCAACAACCGTGAATAACATGATTTTTCAGTTTGCGGTGTTTCTACCAATCAGCATTGAGGAGAAAGAGTATGCCCCCGACAAGAGAGGAACTATTGGTTTCTATATCTGGAATAATACAAGATTATAGAGAGGCTGATCGTCAAGGTCTCTTTGGCCTTCCAGTCCCTAATACGGTTCACGTTGAAAGATGGATTAATCAGTTTGATGCCGATGTTCAGTTGCCGATTTTAAATGAAGTGGCTCACGTACTGAGTAGTACGTACATCAACAAGGGTACAGTTGACGGTTTTCTTACCAATATGGTCTCACATCCTAGGCTGGTTGGGGATAACCCGGGCGAGTACTGGCAAAGAGCAAATTTATTGGATATTCAGCAAAGAGGGCAGAGCCAGCAGGTTATGCTCGCGAGGTTTAAAGAACTTATTGAAGAAGCTTGCGGGATAGAACATACGGGTGACGGGACTTCTGATGATTGCTATGTTTACATTGACGATATCTCCTTTTCTGGAGGTAGGGTAAATAGCGATCTGGAAGCGTGGATTAGAAATGATGCTCCCGCGAATGCCACTGTTGATATACTATTGTTAGCATACCATACCTATGGTCAGTACTCAGCTAACTCTTATCTACAGGGTGTTGCCAGAGAGGTTGGGAAAACTATCAGCTTAAAATGGTGGTACATAAAAGAGATCGAAAATCGATTGGCTTGTTTGACATCTTCAGATGTGTTGCGTCCAACGGTGATTCCAGAAGACGAAGCTGTACAAGCATATTTTGAAGAGGTTAATAGCGAACAGTTTCCGATAGCTCTTCGACAACCCGGTAATATCGGGACATGTAGCTTCTTTTCATCTGAAGAGGGGCGAGCTATACTTGAACAGGAATTTTTAAAAAAGGGTGTCGAAATTCGAGCCGCTTGTCCAAATTTAAATGAATACCAGCGTCCTCTAGGTAATATGATTTTTGATTCGTTAGGGTTTGGGTCAATGTTGGTGACATATCGAAATTGCCCAAACAATTGTCCCTTAGTCTTTTGGGTTGACGCGCCTTGGTATCCATTATTCCCACGGGTTATTAATTAATGACAGAGGAAAATGCCTTGCGGATATATGTACGAAATGAGTGCGCTATTTTTCGGAAAACTACTGAAGAATTCGGTGGTCTTTCTAATATGGCACCGGGGTATCCTCTTGAGGTGAATTCTATCAAAATTAGAAGTGCTGAGGCATTATATCAAGCTTGTCGGTTTCCAGATTATCCAGACATACAAATGCAAATCATTGATCAGCGAAGTCCTATGACCGCTAAAATGATTACGAGACCTCATCTAGAAAAGACCAGACATGATTGGTTTCAAGAAAGAATCCGTATAATGCAATGGTGTCTTAGGGTTAAACTTTTACAAAATTATTGTAGTTTTTCGAACTTACTTCGTATGACTGGAGAGAAGTCGATTGTAGAAGATTCAAGAAAAGATGAATTCTGGGGGGCTAAGGCTAATTCGAAAGGAGAATTGGTTGGTGCAAACGTGTTGGGTCGATTGTTGATGGAGTTACGCAGTCATTTGTTGGAGTTTAATGAGGATCCACCAAAGGAACTTCCACCACCATCTATTGTTGATTTTAACCTGTTTGGTGAACCTGTGTTGCCTGTCCTTGCTAATCTGACTCCCCAGACGAGAGTAGTTCAAGGTCGATTAGGTTAGCCTATTTCCCACTTCTCGAAGTGTTCCTTGTAGCTGTGAGGTGAAAGTGACGGGGTTTGTAAAGTATTTCTTATCAGATAATTTGAACAAGCATACCTTTGCTTTTACGGTTGCAGTAGTGATGCTATTAGCAAACATATATCTTACACACTCTCATGGGTTCTCTGTTTTGGCGTTTGATAGTAATTTAAAAGCATTAGGTTATCTGGATTTAGTTTGTTTTACTCTTTTTTATTCCACCGCCTTAATTGTTGGTAAAATTTTGTTATATCCATTCACTTTGCTGGTTGATAAAGTGAAAGGCCATCGAGCGTCTTTTGATGAGAGGTTTAAACACTATATATCATATGGGAATTTAGAAAGGGTTGCATTGTTCCAAAGCAATTACGCGGCTTATGCTATTTTGAATGACTACAAAATGGAGGTCGCTGTTTTAAATAAAAGGTTGTTCATGGCATTTGTTTTTATGTTGGCATTTGTTGCTGACATTTTCATCATGAAAGAGATGTCTATTGCTCTAATGCTTTTCAGGGTCTCGAACTGGTTTTTATTAGCTGTCGTTGGGGTGTTGGTTGTCGATGCTGTATATTCTTTTTTAATGTACCATTATGAAGATGGCTTTTGGTTGAAAAAGAGATTTTCAATAAAGAACGTTGACCCGGATGTTGGTAGGGCTCTCTTCAATCCTCTTTATGATAGATGCTGCGGCAATCGAGCCAAAGATTCTGTGTAGTGAAGGTGGTAAGAAAGTTAGGGCTAGGCATAGTGGGTACTCGCAATAGTGGGCCCACAGGTGGGCCCTTTAACCTCATTGAGGCTACTTGAGACTACTTGAAACGACAAAAAGTCCAATTAAAACAGGTGGGGTAAAGTTTTCCGCTTGCCTGTCACGCCGGAGGCCGCGAGTTCGAGTCTCGTCGGCTCCGCCACTAAAAGATCAAGGACTTACATGCAAATGTAAGTCCTTTTTCTTTTGTCTTTTTTATGAGGTCCCCACACTAGTCCCCACAGGAATTGCCGTAATGAGGAGTAAGTGGTAGTAAGCTCATTATCGCCTTATCAACCACTATATGGGAATAACTCATGTCCTCTTTTATGCATGATGAATGGCAACAGAATAAAATTGAAGAACTTGAAGGGAAGCTCCGCGAGACAGAGTCCACATTGAACCGGATTGACGGGAAGATGGGCACAATCGAGGAATTTTACCGTTCTTCTCAAGCGGATATTACCAGAATCGAGAATCAAGCATCTACCACTCGGGACCGCTTAGATGACCACCGAACAGAAACATCCGGTAAGTTGACCATTGTTCAGAGTCAGATTTCTGGGATAGTTATGAAAAATTCTTTAGCCTCTGTAGTTGTTGGAGTGATGATTGCTCTTGCTGCGGTGGTGATTGTATACATGTACGTTGACACAAAATATCAACATCTAGACACAGAGAATCGGCGTATTGAAAAGAGTATAGATGATCAGGGTGAGGAATTCGGTGAAAAACTGGATGCATTGGAAGATAAGTTGAAGGAAATCCAGAAGCAGAGGGAGCTCAAGAATGTTCAGTCATAATCACTACGTCCCGATGTTGAAGCTTAAAATGGGTGAAGTTCGTGCTTTGGAACATCTTGCACCTGAAGATAAAGATAATTTGACTCCTTTATTCGAAATAACTCCAGTGCCATGGGATTATTCAGAGGATGTGCCAGCCAAAACCCTCGATCAGCATCTTAGTAAAGTCGTCATTAATTTGAAGAAGTGTGGGTTGCCACGTGCTTTCTTTCTTGATTTTAAATACGTTGAGCAGGAAATGCCAGGCGCTGCAGTATGTCCAATGCTTGGAATCTTTTCCGCAGCCCAAGCAGAAGGGATGACCCCTATCCCTGTCGTAGGTATCAATAGATCAGAAGATTATCTTAAGCGAGTAGAAGCGATAGCTTTGTCTGCCGGATGTGTGTGCATTCGACTAGAAGGAGATGATTTTGATAGCGATGATTATGGGGACAAAGTACTTGAACTGGCTGATCGATATAAGTGTGAACCAGGCCAGACTGATTTAATTATTGATATGGGCCAAATCCCGACAAATGGACTTTCCCCATTCGTAGTAGGACTGAAAAATATTATTAGGTTTTTCCCTAAGCTGGGAGAGTGGCGCACGTTGACTGTCGCCTCCTCGTCCTTCCCCGATAGCTTATCTTCTTTTCAAGCTAATACAGCTGAAGCTACCCCTAGGGCTGAATATGACCTATGGCTTCGTTTGATAGGTGGAAGTACTACGCTCAAACGGAAGCCCGCTTTTGGCGACTATGCAGTAGCTTCTCCCGCTCCTTTTGATATGGATCCGCGTATGATGAGCCTTGGAGCCAAGATTAAATATACTCTAGATGAAGCTTGGTTGATAGTTAAAGGGCGAGGAATATCAAAGGGGGGCTCTAAACAATTCCACGGCCTGGCAGAATATATTGCCAACCGAGATGAGTTCAAAGGAGCCGAATTTTGCTACGGAGATAAGTATATAGCCGATTGTGCTATAAAAGAATGCGGTCCCGGGAACCAGACGACTTGGGTGACCGTTGGAATGAACCACCACTTCGCCTTGGTTTCAAGGCAAGTTGCCGATCTGGACGACGCTTAAGGGCGCTGCGAACGATATGGCTGAGCTCTTCTCTGGTGAAGTGCTCTGCCAGCTTCTCCCAGAGTATACGGCGTGGCTTATTGCTCATTCCTTTTTCAAGGCCATGGGCCTCGAGGGTAAGAAGGGCTTCGCGGCGCCATAGAAGTTGGGCAAGGCTATAGAGGTCAATTTCTGGGTTTGCCTTTGGCTTACGGATGACCTTAGTGTAGGTCCTTCCTCGGGATTCCTTGGCCCGGACAACTCCCCACCATGTTGGGATTATCTCTAAAGCTGCTTCAATGTGTTTTTCGCCAACGACGAGTGTCGTGTAGTCGAGCACTTTGTTATATGCTTTTATCTGGTGCGGGAGGCGATCGAGGGTGTCGGAGTCGCTTTTTAGTTCATAGCCGTGCAGATGCCCATTCACCACGGCAATGTCGATGCGCACTTCGCCCTGGCATAGGCAGAACTCGTGCAGTACTTTCGACTCTCCGTCGGAATAAAAAGACCGCAACTCTTTTGAGTCAACGGCCTGGCGGACATCAGCTTCTCGCATACCTTCCCCTCCACAGTTGTCGGTTACATTTTGTAACCTTCCTATCCTATTCTCTAGACTTTTTCCTAGTCTGGGTCAATATATTGGCCGGAGCTCTGTAGTGCCTTAGACTTCCAAGAGAAACGTCTTAGTGATCATTGGACCATTAGATGATTGGCTGTCTTTGTGTGCAGCATGGAACGGCACAAAAAGGTCTTAAAGGGCTAAGATTGCAAAAGATATTGACAGCCCTGTAGCGCGTGGTAATCTCCCAGACAAAAGGAGCCTTATATGGTTGAAATAAAAATATCTGAAGATTGCATCAAATGTGGCGCGGAGTTGTCTAATCAGGTGACGTTAAATACCCATCTCTCTGAGGGGTATCCCGACGTATGGAGGCCAGCCGGTCACTACGTAAAGCATCTCGAGCAATATCCTGTTTGGCACCATGGAGGATTTTGTGGGGTATCAGGTCCCTACTTGAACTTGTCTTGCAATGAGTGCGGTGCAGAATACACGCTGAAGACCGGGCCGATAAGTCTATACTGTGAAGATCAAGACATCGATGACGTTGATGAAGAGCTGCTGGATGCTGAGAGAAAGCAAAGAACAAAGGAGACTTCCTTCCTTTCTTGGTTGAAGTCTCAGCGCGGTCGCGGGGATTGTGTGGGAGATTTTTCTTTTGATTGTTTCTATGCCGAGGACCAGCCACGGGGGACCAAGCAGAGGAGTTACAGGGATTATCCATCATGGCCTAAACGAGCATCAAGTTATAGGGAGTGGATGAAGTTCCTAAATAAGAAGAATGCTCATGGCAGTGCCATCACAGCGTTCAAGATTGCGTGGAGCGAATACAACTATTTGAGAAACCCTGATGAGAGATAGCTGTGTTAAATCTTGATGAAGGTCGGGAACATTTTAATATGTGAGGTGTTGATGCGTTGGTTGAAAAGTAGGGTGGGAAGTATGGGAGACAGCCAAGAAGTGATGATCGAACAGTATAAAATAGGAGCCCATCGCTTAGAGGTTGTTGAAAATCAATCATCGACAGCCGATAAACAGTTTATGACTCTTATAGCAATGACTGCTGCGCTGTTTGGGTTTCTTGTCCAGATCAAGCTAAAAGAGAATCCTGATATTGCCTTGAAGGGGTTTGTATACGCCTCTGGGATTGAAACTCTTGTGGCAGGAACTTGGTTTATGAAAGCGCGGGGCTACAGACACAAGATTGAAATGTTGAAGGAGAAGCTTGCTGAAATGGAAAATCGGTTTGTCTTGAGTCCTATCTCTGATGAAATTGAAGGGTGCAGATTGCTATTTGAGAAATCGAAAAAACTAATATTGTCGCCAGAAAGTACGTTGCTCCAATTCTTCATATTTTTTGGATTCCTGTCTCTATGGGCAAATCTCGCCTATGGTGCATTGGGTAATTTGGCTATGTGTTTGGTACTAATCGGGATGTGTGTTTACGCTATTGTTGATGGTCGAAAAGGAAAAAGGAATAAGACGGAACAGCCAGAATAAGTGGTGCGAAACTACTCCTCGTCGTCGTAGTAGTTGGCCCACCACTCAGAAGTGTCGGCTCCAACATTGATTACTTCAATTTCATCATAGTTCTCGATCGGGGTCACCAGTGCTGCTACAAGTGGAAATGATTGGTCCAGAGTTGCCCCTTCGCCATTCCTGTTGTCGCTGCTTGACCCCCATTGCAAGCCTACGGACACAGTCCCGTATGCATTGATATAGATCGTGTCGTGGCTGATTGATTCAATTGTGACCTCGTGGGTATCTATGTATTCAATTGAATGGTGTGATGCTAGCTCATCTAATGCCATATCTGTTTCAAATAGCATGGCATCGACTACTTCTTTGTCCACGATCTCCTCAGATAGTTTTGTGGCGACCTTTGCTCGACATTCATTGAGTATTTCAAAAAAGTTGGCCAAAGAGCTAAAGGCCTCAAGTGCGACTACATCTTCTTTGTCGTCGATTTTGAAAGTCTTCTCCGTTATGTGGGTGTATTTGGATAGAGCTTCGATCTGCTCAACTATGCACTTTTTGGTGTGTTGGAGAGGCACTCCTAACTTTTCCTCAATATATTCAGTTTCTAGACCCCCGTGCATTGCATAGAAAATTCGTTGTGCTCTCGTAGGCTTGTTTTTGATAGGGGTCATGTCTTTGTACCAAGGACATTTTAATACGCCCTCGGTTGGGGCTAGCCTGTGCAGGACATTGCTTATTAGTTCTCGAGCACTGTATGCGAAGTTGCTCAACCTTAGGACATTGTCAGTATCATTAAGGTTGGCTTGAACAGCTTCGAAGAGTTCTCGTTCAAAGTCATTTTTGAGCTGGGAGTTAATTGTCTCAATGTATTCATTCATTTCTTGGTAAGGTCAGATAAGGTTCGGGCCGGAAATGGCTGTTTCAAAACCTGACTGAGGGCGATAGCCTCATCGCATTTGACCAACACCTGATCAAGCTCTTCATTATAGTGATCAAATTTTGCCATAACCGAGATATTACTTTCACTGATATACTCTCTGACCTTGGCTCGTAAATATTCTACATCGGATTGAATGGCGCGAATACCTTCTGCGGCTTCTTCGTTAAAAGCCATCCCATTCATGAGCAGTTCAAAAATCTTCCATGGAGAGATGACTGCTTCGTTTTCGATTCGTTTAATAAATCTGTTGGCAATTTTCTTGGCGCATTGATCGCTACAGTTGTCTAAATCATCCAAGACTCTTTCATCGAGTTTGACATATGGAGTGTTTCTTTCTTCTTCGTATTTCTTAAATGCGTCCGCGGTAAGTTCTTTCTTGCATACACGATGGAAGCCTGTACCAAAGAAGTAATCTTCTTCGTGATAGATTGTACCCTTGTCGATGTATCCCCTACACATGATGCCTTTCTTCATCATTTTGAAGACGACTTGTTTGGTGTAGTCGATGATATGTACAAGTCCAGATGGCGACACTTCACAAGAGGCTAGAGTGGAATCCGAACACTGGGTAATCCGAAAAGACAAATCGGTCTCAATGTGTTCAGATTCTGGACATATAGGCCTGTAGTGTTTCAGCTCTTCGGCAAATTTTAAATTTCCCAAGTCCCTCAGTATTCCTTTGATCTCGCCAATAGAAACTTCGCCATTTTCTGCTTTGGTTATCAAACTTTTAAAGCCGAGAATGTCTATGAAGGCGATATACTTTGTTTTGAATTCGGTCATGGGTTAGTTCTTCTTGATATATGCTATCTACTCTGGCGGACATTTTTGTTGCGACAAGGGTATCAAACTCACTAGGGTAGTTGTTAAAAAACTGTCAAAAACGAAAGGGTGTCTTTATTGAGAGTCGTTCTGACTCGGCTCCGTCTCCGGCCAAGTCTCTTGACTGAACTTTTCTATAGCGGGCAACATGCTTTCAACTAGTTCCTTTGACTGAAAAAACATGAATCTAGATAGTGAAGATTCTTCCTTGGCAGCGACCCTGTTGATCGCTTTTTCAAATCCTTCCATTGATCCAAATAATTCTTTGACCTGATCAATATTTTTACTGATTGAGCTGTTTGCTTCGGTGAGGTTGTGGAGCGCTAAGAAGAATGCCAACGCGGTGTCTTCTTTGGTGCCATCTGGTACACTTCCCGTTCTGCCGTTGTCCCAGATTCGAGTGTACAATGCGCTCATCTTTTGGGCATTAATATCCTTACTGGGGCGTTCCTTGTTGCTATTCTTTTTCTCAAGCTCTTCGCCAAGCTCATTAAGCTTCGATGTATATGTCTGTAAGGCTTCAAAGTTTCTGAATTTTTTAAATTCATCAAGCCGAGGATAGTGTTTCATTTTAAAGTGTCCCTTTGCCAAAACGGCAGTGGCCACCATCAGTTTTGAAACATGGTTTTCAAGACGCTTTTTCAAATGGATGGACCACTTTCGTTTGCCTAGCGCACATTCCATCAGTATTTTTGTCTTGGTGCATTCTTCGGCGCACAAGATGAAGATTGCTTTGGCTCTTGGGAACCTGTTGGCATCAAACAAAACGCTCGCATCAAAGAGCATGTCCTGAGCATTTTCTAATGCCAAAAATGCACTTACCATGAGATTTTTTGCGAGTTTCTTTTTTACCTTCATCTCTGAGCTCCTATAGGAACAAATCTCAGGCCGGTATAGCCTCGGAGTTTATTGGCAACCGATTATGAAGGACTATTAGAATTCTCGAGGAAGGAGGCCGTTGTCCAGACGCTCTGGTTCTTCGATGCCGTGGTCCTCAAGGTGTTTCAGTATGCGATCCTCATAGTGAGGGGCCCAGCCGTCATGGTTACCGTCATAGCAGCTCCGGCATGCCATCATGTTGTAGCCTTGGCATTTTCTGCCGTCGTACTGATGGTCACTGAATTGAAACTCATTGCCACAGATATCACATCTCTCCATATACGGCATGTGCGACCTCACGAATAGAAAGGTTGATTGTATGGGCTAACCGCTCTGGCGGACCATCTTCGTGGCGAACAGAGTTATCAGCCCGCCAAGCATGATATAGCCCAGAACAACTTCGATCGTGAGCCATATTTGGCTAGCTAGGTTTAATGGAGTGATATCACCAAATCCAAGTGTCGTGAAGGTGACAATGCTGAAATAGTATGGGGTAAAACCGTTGACGGCCATGTCCTTGTTAAACTCCATTGTTGGCCCCATTGCAACGAGCACGTGTTGCAACCAATCGGGCAACATGGACCAGACTGGGTACCCGGCAAAGATGGCCCCGAACAACACGGCAAATCCAACAGATATGGTTGCCCACAGAAGTATGGACCGTCCGCAGTTGGAGGTGCATTTCCATAGCCAATACTTGAGCGGATGCTTCTCTTTAGTCTCCTCGATGTAATCCAAATCCATGACGTGGCGGACAAAACGTTGGCTGCCTATGCTTTGTTGGACATTAGCACCCCGTCCAACGGTCGTGTTGTCGTAAATTACGCCAGTTACGTTAGCGCCGGATAAGTCCACCCACCATATGTCTGCCCCACGAAGGTTCGTGTCTACGAGGGTTGCGCCTTGCATCTCCGCCCCCATCAGTCCGGCATGTTTGAGAAACGCCCCTGAAAGACCTGCCCCCTGAAGTTCTGCTGACAGGAGATCCGCCTCGTATAAATTTGCATCGTCAAGGGATGCTTTTTTGAGGTTTGTAAATTGAAAGATCGCCCTCTCAAGGTTAGCTCCCGCAAGGTTAGCTCCCTCGAGGTTCGCCTTCTTGAGGTCCGCTTCTTGAAGGTCTGGAGTCACTTGCGGATTGTCCTCGCGCCATTGGTTCCAAACTTCAACGCCTTGTTTTATAATAGCTAGGTGCTCGGGGTTGGCCATAGAGAAATCCTCCTGAGTGAATTCGAGATCGACTAGCAAGGTGCTTCGGATAACCTATTTTTGTCAAACACCTTGTGCCTACCCACTTGCTCATTCTTATGTTCGTAAGATATAGATTTGCTCGGACTCAGCCTTGATCCTTGAAAGGCATATTGTAAAAGTGCTTTTGTCCACAGCTACAATGCTAATAAGTTTAGAGACTTTTGATGAAGCTGAGAGCTCGACCAAATGGATACACAATAAGGACTTAAGAATGCGCAATCAGTATATCGGGTACTATAATTGGACTCCGGAAGAATTTATGAATCTCTGGAACGAGGCAATTTTTGTTTTTGACACTAATACACTTCTGAATATCTATAGGTACAAGGAAAATACCTGCAATGCCTTTTTGAATACTCTTGAGTTGGTTCAAGACAATGCATGGATTCCAGATCATGTCGCTGCGGAATTCCATAAGAACCGCAGGGGGTGCATCTATGGGCAGGAAAAAGCGTATGACGGGATTGTTGAAACTTTGAAAGGATCCGTTGCTACCCTTGAAGAAAAGATAAAGAAAATAGGCAACCATAAGCTTTTGAATACTGCTGATATCAAAGATCAATTTCAGAAAGTTATCGATGAGATCTCTCATAAGGTGCTGGAGACGAAGCAGGACCACCCCAATTACAAAGAAAATGATTCTGTACTTGATCGTATTACAAAGATTTTTGATAACCGAGTGGGCAGCCCTATGGAAATGAAAACTCTTGAGGTTATCTATAAAGAAGGGGAGGGCCGCTACGAAAGAAAAGTTCCTCCAGGGTATGGTGACAAAAAGAAAAACCTGAATAAGTACGGAGATCTTGTTATCTGGAAAGCCCTGATGGGAAAAGCTGAAAAGGAGAAGCGTCCAATTGTCTTCATCACCAGCGATGACAAGGAAGACTGGTGGCAAATAGAACAGGGAAAGCGGATAGGGCCACGCCCGGAGTTGATACAAGAATTTTACCGTCAGACAAAACAACTCTACTACCAATATAACCCTGCCCCTTTTATTGACTATGCGGCAAAACACTTTGAGCAGGATGTTGCAGATGAAGCTGTCTTAACTGAAATCAGAGCTGTGCGCGACGAGCAGTCGAAAAAGGGTGTGAAACTGGTAAAACTGGCAAAAAGATTCCAGTTTGCTTCTCCCGTAGAGGTCGATCCTTGGCAAGGCTCGTTGCTTCACTCCAGTGCACTTATCCCTTCCATTTCCGCGCAACGTCATTTGCGAAATGAGCATATGGCGAGCTTGAGCGAGCTGGAAAGCGAACTAAGATTTTTGAATGAAAAAATACATGCAATGGATTCTGTTCCAGACGAGGGCTGGTCACCAGAGATCGATGATCATTACGATACTTGGCAACAAGACCGAGAGGCTGTTATCTACAAAGTCTCGAGACTCAAATACCTGCTTGGTGAGGATTTTGATGAAGAAGATTATGTAATGGGATTAGAGTGATTTGAACTAAGGTGACGTTATAATTAAGTTGTAGGAGTCAGTGTGGCGCCAGCTTTTTTTGATCTTGAAGGGCTCGCTGCGGAGCTCTGTATTAGTAAGAATAGCCTCCAAAGATTTTGGAGAGAGCTCCCCTACATCCGGATACCTTCGTCCGAAGGAGATGACGGGCGAGGAGCCCGTTTTATTGTAGAGGACGTTGTTGAGTATCTCGTCCTCAATCATAGTAAAAACTATGTAGGGCATCGTCGGCCAGAAGAGGACGAAAGAGGTGCATCAAAACAAAGAAAGAGACGAAAGTCACGAGGCTCAGGGAAGTGGGATGCTGACGATCCACACGGACTTAAAAGCTATGACTAACGCCTTGATTCAAACTATTGCTAGATAGATCGTGTAGGTTTCCAATCCTCATCATCCAGTTGCTCCGCCGCCGCCATCACGTCATTGGCCAACAGCCCGAGTAACTTTGCAGGACCGTAATCATTTCCGTCTTCATATTTGTCGGACATGAACCGAAGAGCGCATCCTATCTCCATCAATCGTCCCACAACGTCTCCTGATGGTTGTTTTTCAATCCTTTTCCTCGTGAAAAGTTGTCTGATCGTTTGTAGCAATGATTCGGTCATGGTCTTCTCCTTACGTGTGCCGTTGTTGATAAAGTTGTTCTATTATTTTAGAACAAACGGGTCAAGATAAAGTTCTACTTTTTTAGAACGTAGTTTGGTAATGTCTTCCCAGCTAAGGAGAGACATAGTGTTTACCAGTAAGGTTCCTGAGATGATGAAAGAGCGAGGGTTAACGGTACGGGCTTTGGTCGAACAGACTGGGCTTTCTCTACAAACTCTGACCAATGCAAGAGACGAACGTATTGCTTCTTGCTCTCTGAAAACTCTAGCCGTTATCGCCGTGGCCCTCAGTTGCAAGGTGAAAGACATGTTTGATGAGTAGGCTTACCCATACTCCTCTTTCAGCCAACACCACAATTCCCAGGCTTCGGCTACGGGCCGTTTTTTTAACAAGACGATAGGTGCACCTAGGTCGAACCAGAGCTTCGGTTGAGTGCCAGTAACCCCGAAAGCATTGGCGATCTCTCTCCACCCTCCAAGAAATTGAGGTGGTCTAGGAACCTGGTAGGCATGTGGATTATACTCTGCGTTAAGCTCAGGCTTCAAACTTCCTACCTCTGATTTGCATAATGGCTACCGAATGGTTAACTTGTCCTTGAGGGTGGATAATACCCGGCCAGTTCCGTCACCGGCGGACTCCGTGGCCGCTCTCACCTATGAGCGGTGTATTCATGGCCTCTCCTGGCAACAGGCGCCATGGCCGCTCTCCTTAATAGCGTCAGGACCTTTTGGTCTTGGCGCTATTTGTTTGCGGTCTCCCCAATCTGAAATACGCAAGTAAACGCAAGTCCTGCCCAAGAAGAATGTCAAGTTATGTAGAGTTTCGCATCGAAGACATATGTTAAGTTATGTTAAGTCTTTTAGCGCTAACTTGCTGGAATTACATAGTAGTTCAGGGCCTTTGCCAGGCGCCTTGGCGAAGGTAGTGGGGCGTTGTATGCTCGGTCTTGTTGTCATTCGCTCTTTATGCTGCGCTATCCTTCTCGACGAGGTCGTGGAACGGCCCACCTTCTCGAAAGGTTTGTCGCTGTTTGAACGTGGCCCCGCCAACAACCGCCGCGACTTTCTTTTGTCCGTCGGTATTTCCACCAATGGCAACAATGGGAGTGGAGCCTATTAACTCAAACTTGTCGGTCGTACCAATTCCGCGCATGACCTCAGTGCATTCAACACCACGTTGCTTGTATGCAGCGTAGCGTTCCACAAAATCTTTCGTAAACCAGATAAGTTTGTTTTCCGCCAGCCCACAGATCTGCAACCACCCACCGAAGAACTGACGAACAACGGCATTTGTAACTGGATCAGCAAACCGGACGTTTGAGTATTTGCCATGTCTCCGTGCTGCCATGAGGACCTCTTGAGCTTGAGATTCGGCAAAAACCTTGTGGTCTTCTTCGGAGCCTTCGATACATTCAATGAGTTCCGCGACTGTTGGCATGTTGGAGTACTTACGATTACGAACGCAAGCCATAGCTGCTCCCTCTACTTGCTCAATAGAGAATTCGGAAAAAACCGCGAATCTCATATCTATCCCAGGCCCGGACAGCTTCCCGTTAAAATTCTCAGCAAGACCGGTCATGATTTCAGCAAATCTGTTTGCATCGTGTTCTGTCATACTGCCCTCTTCTTTGCCGCCCACTCTCGGGCAACTAGAATGTTTTGATCGGTTTGAGCGTTGCCTGTATTTGGGCCTACCTCTTGAAGGTCGTCTTCCCAACGTCGTCCAGCTATCCAGCCTTGCGCCATTTTCGGCGTTTTGCCGTTGGCTTTTAGTTGTGGGCGTCTCACTGCCTCCTGTGAAGCTGCATGACAAATACGTTCAACAAGTGAATCAGTAAGTTCTGGGATATCGAGCCAAGCATCAGAGGCTTCTGCCTTCCCGCGCTTGTAATTAAAAGCCATCCAAAAGCGAGCGAAGGATTCAAGCCGTTTTCCAGTAAGACGGCGATTCTTTTTGGTTAGGTAAAACGGCGAGTCGATGGTTGTAGTGCTACTTGCTGCATCGTCAGATGCAGAATGCTCTTCTTTCATCTCTTCCTTCTTCCTTTCTTTCTTTCTTAATTTCTTGGATGTGGTTGGTTGCTGGTTAGCCGTTGGTTGATCGTTGGTTAGTTGTTGGTTGCCTTGTTTGTTTTCACCTTGATAAAGTGAAAAATTACATATGGTAATTATCGAAAACTGCTTGGTTGATTCGAGGGTTATTTCGCCGGTCAATTTTAGGCGGTTCAAGCAAGTGCGTATTGACTGCTCTGAAATTCTGGTGTCCGCGGCTAACTGCTTGCGGCCAGTTATAAGTTGCCCAGGGCTGAGGTTGTGCCCACGCCACTTCCCAGGCCTGTAGTTGGCTTCGATGAGTAGGTGGATGAATAGGTGCAAGGTCTTTGAGTCCTTGTACCACTCCCAATCGCGTAGTTTTCGAAATAGCTTAATCCAGCTGTCGGCCATGACTGCCTCCAGTTAGTTGATGGGCTCTACGCGGTTGGCGTCCAGGAAGGCATCAAGATCATCTTTGCTGTATCGGACAGCACTTCCAACTTTGATGTAGGTGGGAGGTTTTTGTATGCAGCGGTATTTCTGGAGGGTTCTTTGGCTGAGGCCAATGTATTTGGCAGCCTGTTTTTCATTCATGATTGTGGTTGTCTCTTTCATGGGTATGCTCCTTTTTGAGTTTAGCCGTAAACGGTGTGCGGCACGTCGTTACCCATGGAGACTAGGCGTAACTGAAAGTATGGAAATACCCTGAATACCGTTGGGGCCGTAGAATAATCATGCAGGAACGTCAGGAAAATAGCCGACTATCGTGGAAAGGCGAAAACCCCTGAGAACGTCATGGTGACATTGTCAGGGGTTTTGGTGTGCGTGGTGTTTTACGGTGTGGTTTCTATTCTTGCTTGGGAGCTCCAGGTGTCTTTTTGACGTGAGTGGACGGCATCGCTTTCTTGAAGGCCTTCAAGGCCCTGGCCGAAAGGTCGAACCTCATGGTTTCAAGCATAGTCTTGAGTTCGCTCTCTGTCCGCTCTTTGGGGCCGTATTCAAAACACTGTACAGCCATTGAGACGGCTGTCGTCAACTGTCTTTCCCATATGTTAGCTACGCTTGTCCGCCTTTGTTCAGTCGCCTTAGCTGTGCGGGTAGAAACTGTCTGCTTAGTTGGTTCATGGGGCTCAGCCGGCTCAAAGCTTGATACCATTTCGTACTTGAAATCTGGGTGTTCATTTTCTATTCGTTCGACATCAAGCATGTTGAACACTAGAGGCCTGTCAAAGGCTCCATCCCATTCAATGTGGATTCCTTCGAGTGTGTGAAAAACCTCTGGTTCGGCTTCTTCTTGGCAGTAGTGAATGTGTTTCCCTGTAGGTGGTGCGAGGGTTTTCGCATACCAATACCCTTGCAGGGATATCTCTGGATGCGGATTTTCTTGGTCAGAAGTAACGATCATGGCCAGCTCTTGATCAAGGCATCCCGGCCAGCGTTTGAGCAGATCGTGCGCAGTGATGATTCTGTCGAATTTGATCATTAATAGACCCTCCCTAGGTCTGAATTCCCGTCAAGAGTTCCATGCCCAGCCCCGGCGGGAGACCGAGGGGTTCGCCGAAGGCTGTACGGGCCTCGGCTAGGGCATGGGAAAGATTATTTCCTATGGTCGGCGAGATTGACTACCTTGGGCTTTTCATCTTTCTTGAGGTCATTGAAAATTTCGTCGGCAACAGCCGAGGCCCGTTGCAACGTTTCATCTCTAAGGTGGGCATACCGCTGCGTCATGGCTGCACTTTTATGGGTCAGAAGCTTTTGCAGGGTGTAGATGTCCACCTTGCCGGAGCTCGCCAGCATAGAAGCATAAACATGACGGAGGCCATGCAGGGCTCGGAAGCCTTTGGGTAGTCCAGCGCGTTTTTTGATGCGGCCGGTTTGATGGTTTGCGTCTGTTCTCTGCCGGCCATTCCGGCCAGGGAAGATAAATTCACTGTCGGTACGCTCATGTTCCCCTAAAAGAGAACGGGCGGCGTCGTTTAGAGGGATGCTCTGGTCCCGGCCTCCCTTTGGAGCGCGAATGTGAATGAATCCTTTTGTGAAATTTATGTCACGCCATTTGAGCTTGAAGAGTTCTCCCCGGCGCATACCTGTATAGAGGGCCATCTTCATTAGATTGGCCACCTGGCGGTTAGAGTCTTCGTCGATAGCCTTCATCAAGGCTTTGAGTTGTTCTGGGGTGAGGTCTTCTGTCTTTTGGTTGTCGACTGGCGGAAACTCGATGTGGAGTTTGGAAGCATCTGGGGCAGGGCATAGACCCTTTTTTACTCCGAAGTTGATGATGCGTCGGAGAAGCGCCAGGACATGCTTTACTGTCTGAGGAGACTTGGACTTGAGGAGTTTGATGCGAACACGGTCTACGTCAAGAGTGATGACCTCTGACGGGGCTTTCTTTCCGAAGATGGGTTCGAGGTATAGCTTGAAGCGATTCTCATCAACTCTTAGGCCCTTGTTCTCAACTCGCTGAGCTTTGTATTCTGCCCACAGTTTTGAGATTGTCCAGCGGCCGCGTTCGGCTATCTTTGCAGCCTCTTTTTCGGCCCTTTGGTTTGCATTGGAGCCCTGGTCTCCATCAGCACGAAGGGAACGGAGTTTGTTCGCCTTGGCCTCGGTCATCTTGTTCTGCTGCTGGCGGCCTGCCTTTTCCTCGACCATCTTCCCATCTCGACGATAACGGATGTAGAAGACCTTTTCAGGCTTGCCAGTCGTGACATGCTTGCCTTCGATGTAGAAGACCCCTGGGTACTTCGTCTTGTGTCGCTTATATTTCGCCATCGGAGCTCCAATTTTGTCGAGGTCCCCACAGTGGTCCCCACACTAGTCCCCACAATTTGATTCAAAATAGAGAGTAATCAGGAGTAAGTCAAGGTAGGGTATTGAATATAAATGGCGTAAAGTTAGCAGCTTGGAGTAATGTGTGGGAATAGGGCAAAATGGTAACTCTTGGCCTGTCACGCCGGAGGCCGCGAGTTCGAGTCTCGTCGGCTCCGCCACTAAAGATCAAGGACTTCAAGCAATTAGCTTGAGGTCCTTTTTCTTTGCCCAAGTTTCTTCTTGCTTGGTGGGCCCGCTGGTGGGCCCTGATCTAAAGCCTTTCTCCAAAATCATCAGATGGGGCCTGATCGGTTCCATGCCGCGAACATACCTTTCGGTAGTCGCGAGTTTCTTGTGCCGCAGGATTTGCTGTATAGCGATTCTGGGCGCATTGTTGATTTTTAGCCTTGTTTTCAGGTGGCTACGGTTTTTGGTTAAGGATAAAATATTAATTACTGCAATATTAAATTAGATGACAAAAAAAGTAATTGTCTTTTTTAAATTCGTCGTTCAGTTGTCCAACAAAGTGAACCCACTTCTCCTATAATTGTACAATGGGAAACAAATCATAATAATTGCAATTGAGCTTGTGTAGGGTTTGTATCTTTTTCGAAGAAGCAATCTTTCCGAAATATATGAATGCGTCATTCAAATACAAACTTTATCTTGTGAGGTGTTATGAAATCCAAAGTTTTGAAGCAGGCTTTAAAAAAAGACGCTATCCCAAAACGGGAGGATACCATTTCACGTATCTCAGATGCAACTATAGCCAGTGTTAGTCGAAGTATCCTCAATGAGCAGGATGTGGCGTTTAGTATTCGAGATAAGGAATTAAAACCTGTTTACGCAAACTCCGCGTGTTTACGTCTTTTTGGCTTAACCTATGAAGAGTGGGAACGAGAGAACTGGTCAGCTCATTTCAGCCCTGAAGAAATATATTCAATTTACAATGATGCTCTGCCTGAAGTCTTTTCCGGGAACAAGTGGCGTGGTGAATTCGAGCTGGTGACCCTTAAGGGAGGGAAAAGACAGGTCGTGGCTGAGTGGGATACGATCGAAGACGAAAGAGGGGATACTTTCTATTATGCCCTTTATTCTGATGTAACTCATCTGAAGTCTCTGGAAACTGAGCTGAGAAAACAAAATGATTTTTTAAATGCGATCATTGATACGTTGCCAGATCCAATCCTTGTCAAGGATAAGGACCATATTTGGTTGGCGGTGAATAAAGCTTTCTGCGAACTGATAGGCCGAAATCGTGAGGAATTGGTGGGGAAAAGTGATTCTGATTATTTGCCTAAAAATGAAACTGAGTTTTTTTGGAAGTGTGACAACGAAGCTATGCATTCAGATAAAGGCATTGCTTACGAAGCGAACCTTACGAACTCGAAGGGCGAAACTCGACTCATTTCAAGTAAAAAAGTGGCAATTACTCGATTTGACGGAGAGAAGGTGCTTATCGCCATAGCCCGCGATATTACCAATGAACGCAAGCTAGAAAAAACAATTGCTGACTCATATCGCCAGTTGGAGGCGGGAGTTGCTACTTTGAAATCAGATTTAAATGGTATTCAAGCCGATATTTCATCTGGGGTTTCTAAAGCCGAGGCTGTTCACGGACTTCTTCAGCGATCAAATCGTGACTTTTCCAGCCTTATTAATGAGACGAGGTTGGAAGCAACGCCAGTCAAAAAAGAAAGTTTTATTTCAGTGCCTCTTTCGTCTCGTGAATATCAGGTGTTTATGCTTTTGGTTCGGGGGTACCGCGTCAAGGATGCTGCCAAACATTTGGGTATCACCCCTAACACAGCGAGTACTTATCGGAGTCGCATTTTGAAAAAACTGGGTCTGACTTCAATCACTGACATGGTTCAATATGCCATGCGAGTTGGTTTGATTTAGGTATTATCCCCCTACTTCTCCCCTGTAACATTATAATAGACGCGTGGTGTTACAACTACACACACTCCCCTTTTGTGGGCATGACTTGCCCACAATCTCCCTCCTGGGATAACTTTTCATCTATGGCTATAAACAGGTGGTGCGCGATTACGTGTCTGTTTGAAGTAGCTGACTGCGTTTTGTGTTTAATGCTTTGTGAGGTCTTCGGGATAGTTGTTTTCATTGTATCCGCGAGTATCCATTTTTCTGTAAATGTTGAGGGGGAAGCTTTCTATGTTTAAGTTAAAGCTCAAGGGCCAGTTGCTGTTACCGATTTTGGGGATTGTCATTCTTGGTGTCGCATCACTTCAAATATACAGCTATTGGAAATCCTCCGAAATTCTTGAAAAAGAGATTATCACTGCTATCACCCGTGATGCGAATGCGGGGACACGGTCTCTTGAAGAGTGGGTTGATGGTATGACCAGCAACCTGACCAACTGGGGCAGGAATCAAATTTTCATTCAAGCGGCCGAAGGGGATCAACAGGCTGTTACAGATGTCACCGCATTTACCGCGAATGCTCTCAAGGATTTTCCTTGGTATGAAGGTTTGGCACTTGTAGGGCCTGACGGTAAGGTCGTTACAGCCAGCCCAGCCAGCTATGCTACGTTGGATGTATCTAGTCGGGGATATTTTAGAGCTGCGATGCGTGGTGACGTTGGAAAGTCCAAGCCTCTTACGAGTAAGGCGACGGGGAATCCGATATTTGTAGTTTCGACTCCTATTAAGGATGGCTCCGGTGCTGTGAAAGCAGTCCTTTTTGCCGTCGTAAAAATCACAGATCTTTATGATATGGTTCTTGCTCCCATTAAAATCGGTGACAATGGATATGCTTTTGCCACGGATTCAACGGGCCTGATTATTGGTCATCCTAATAAGAAATTCATAATGGATCTCAATGTGAGCGGTTCCGATTACGGCAAGGAAATGATGTCCCGAAAGAGTGGGACGTACAAATACTATTTTGACAAGCAGAATCAGTGGAAGGCTATGGCTTTTAACGAAGTCAAGCAGACTGGATGGCTCGTTGCTGTTACGGCACCGCTTGGTGAGTTGATGGCGCCGCTGGATACGATTCGTAACGCAGCAATTATCGGGACAATGCTCACTATCCTTGCAGCTGGTCTCGTGATCTTTTTGATTGTCGGTCGAATCTCAAGTGTTTTCGGTGAATTTGTGGAAGTTTTTCGAAAGATTGCACAGGGTGATTTGCGCGTTTCTATCTCAAAAAAAGACATGGCTAAAGTCGATGAAATTGGCGATATGGCTCGGGCTCTTGACCAAATGTCCACACAACTCTCACAGACTGTGACCTCAATCAGTGGGGCAACAGAGGAGATGGCAGCAGGAAGTGAAGAGCTTTCTGGTTCGTCGCAGGGAGTCGCTCAAGGAGCCAGCGAGCAGGCAGCAAGCATTGAGGAAGTTTCCGCTAGCATGGAAGAGATGACTTCCAGTGTTCGTCAGAATGCGGAGAATGCCGAGCAAACCCAGAAGATCGCGATTCAAGCAGCATCTGCTGCTGAAGAGGGCGGCGAAGCCGTGAGTGAAACGGTCACTGCCATGAAAGAAATTGCAGATAAGATCAGTGTCATTGAAGATATTGCCCGACAGACGAACTTACTGGCTCTTAACGCAGCAATCG
The DNA here is from genome assembly GCA_022712855.1 of Pseudodesulfovibrio sp. Lineage (GTDB taxonomy): Bacteria > Desulfobacterota > Desulfovibrionia > Desulfovibrionales > Desulfovibrionaceae > Pseudodesulfovibrio. The sequence continues at coordinate 27,835 of JAFLJT010000310.1, forward strand.
AAGCGGCAAGGGCTGGCGAACATGGCAAGGGCTTTGCTGTCGTCGCCGCCGAAGTGCGCAAGCTGGCTGAACATAGTGGCGTCGCTGCTGCCGAAATCAGTGATCTTTCTGCTTCTAGTGTGGAAGTTGCTGAAAAAGCAGGGGACATGCTCGGCAGGATTATCCCCGACATCAAGCGCACGGCTGAGCTGGTTGAAGAAATCTCTGCAACCAGTCAGGAGCAGGATAGTGGGGTGGAGCAGATAAACAAGGCAATTCAGCAGCTTGATTCTGTGATTCAGTCCAATGCGTCAGCCTCCGAGGAAATGGCCTCCACCAGTGAAGAGTTGGCAGCCCAGAGTGAACTGTTGCGCGAAGCTGTCGGATTCTTCACCCTGAATGATAATGGACAGCCCATGAGGTCTTCGCGGCCGACAGTTTCTCGTGCCAAGGTGCCCGCATTGCAAGCCAGGAATAGTGCTACTTCACGAGTGAGTTCGCCTGCTGGTAGTAATGGTGTTGCTCTGAATATGAATTCTGCTGATCAAGAATTCGAAAGATTTTAGAGAGGGTATGTGAGTCAATCAAACGAATCTGTGCAAAGTCAGTGTTTGAGCTTTTCGCTTGGCAACGAGGTCTTTGCGCTTGATATAAGCAAGGTTAGGGAAGTCCTAGAGCTTACCACAGTGTCTGAGATACCCAGGACTCCGGACTTCATGCGAGGTGTCATCAACCTGCGAGGTCGTGCTGTACCTGTTGTGGATATGAGGTTGAAGCTGGGCATGAGCCCGGTGGAGGAGACCGTCGACACGTGTATTATCATCTTGGAAGTTCAATATGATGACGAGATGCTGGTGCTTGGGGCTCTTGTAGATTCTGTTCGGGAAGTCATTGATATGTCGGCAGAAAACATTGAGCCAGCCCCCAAAATGGGGGCGGCGATCAAAGCCGACTATATTATGGGAATGGGTCGTCAGGGTGATCAATTTATAATCATCGTTGATGTGGACGCCATATTCTCAGACGAAGAATTGAAGGCAGCTGTTGATTCAGAGCAGAGCCTTGAAGAAGTTGCTGCATAGTTTTGCTACTTTCTAAAATTTGCAAGGCTCCGATCGCTTAATGGCGAAAGGGGCTTTGTTCTTTTTTTCAGTATACTAATCGGGGGCCTGCTTTTGGTGGGCCCACAGGTGGGCCCTTTAACCTCATTGAGGCTACTTGAGACTACGCGAAACGACAAAAAGTCCAATAAAAACACGTGGAGTAACGTTTTCCTCTTGTCTGTTACACCGAAGGCAGCGAGTTCGAGTCTCGTCGGCTCCACTACTAAAAGATTGAGGACTTACATGTAAATATAGGTCCATTTTTTATGTCTTTTTTGGATGGTCCTCATGTAAAGACCGCATTCTTTCCAGTTTGAAATCCAAGACACCGGTCCGGGGATTCCTCACGAATATCAGGAACAGCTTTTTGAACGCTTCTTCTAAATCGGAGAAGTCCTCACCGGCAAGCCCCATGGTTCTGGCCTCGGCCTCGCCATTTGCCAACAAATTGTCCATCAACAGGGCGGTCATATCCAGCTCGAATCCGACCCTGGCCATGGCAGAACGTTCACCGTAGATGTGCCATTTTCTTCCCCGCAGGAATGTCTGAATGGGTGACGCAGCCATACGAAGCGGTCAGGCTGGAATGTAGAACAAGGATCTTTCGATCATTGCTTTAACGGTTTTTTCTCGGCGCAATCCGAGTTCCTGTTGAAGCCGGGCCTGCGCAGAGAACCTAGGGGCATGCTCATAGGCGGACCCGTTTTCCAGCCTGTGCAATGCCGTTTGAACAAAGTCCGGTGACACGGCTCTACTCTCGCTGTTGACAATACTTCCACGCTTCACGTTAAAAACGTCATTTGTAGGGCTGATATGACTGTTTCCATATGTCTCGCACAGGTGACGAGTCTCGGAAAAGACTTCCGCGATCCGCCCGTCTCCTACGCTTTCTTTCATCTTCACGGCCACAGCTGAGAAGTGTCTGTTTGATATTTTGGTCCATTTTTGACCCCAAATCCTGCTTCCAGCAAAGTCTTCGTAAAGAACTTCGTGTTTTGCAATGATCATCAGTTCTGTGATTGGTATCGAGAGCTTGGTAAATACTTTACCAAATTGAGGAAGTTTGCATGGTGCAAACGAAATCCCATGGATGGCAAGCAAGATAACCTCAAAGATTTTGCGGAAAGCGTAGAATTTGCGCTTCATGCATCAAATGACAATTCGTATTTTAATCAGACGGAAGGCATACTCAATCATGTTCGGAGAGGAGTCCTCCAAGGGCATGACCGAGCGAAAAAGGCGATGGAAAGTCGCTACACCCGACGCAAAAGCCCATTGATGTTTTACAGCACATCCTGAAAGGGATCGCCAGAAAGGGAGACTTCATCTTCGATCCGTTTGCTGGCACTCATGTCACAGCACGGGCAGCAGCCGGGCTGGAAATGTTTTATGCCACTTGCGATATCATGCCATACCACTGGTGGGTCAAGTAAGGAAAAACCACAGACAACTGCTCTCATTTATTCTCTTTCCTCTGGGCTCTTCCTTGAATTTGGTGAAAGATATCCGCATGAAAATACGAGCAAAGTGGTACGCCAAATTAGGCGTCAGATGTAGAGTATTTGGATTCCGAAAACAGGAAGCAGGTGTGTTCCGAAGGAAATCTATTTCAACATCGACACTATTCATCGTGTGGATTTCAACGATTAGGGTGATCCCGACATGTTTTTATCCACATCACCCAAAGAGGCGTTTTGATCAAGGATACCTTCATTCCGATGACGAATATTCGATCGATTGAATACGAATAAATCAAAGAGGTATTGGATTAAGCTAATACCGATTCGGCTAATTGCATCGTTTTGAATTCCTGGGAATAGGGCGTGGTTGCACTCCTCTTTCAATCATAAAGGCGTAGTAGAAGTGGTCCGCCAAAGTGAACCCACTTCTATCGCTCTCTCCGGTTGTCCTGCATTACCTCATCTAACACTTTTAATACGGCGTTGCCTCCCTTTCGTGTGAGGTGAACGGTATCATGGAACAGTGAAATGTCTTCTGTCAGGTAGTAATATTTTGATGAGTTCAAGTCGAGAAGGGTGTCCTCAGAAGTGAACAATTTTTGAATTTCCTTCTGATAGCCAAGGTACATGTTTTTTTTCATATCGAAGATTTTTTTGGATTCAGGGTGGTAGTAGGCAAGTATGGTGGTACCTTTTCTTCTTGCCGTTTTTAGTATGTTTTCGAGGCAGTTTATTGCACTGGGGTCAATGGGAAACGGTGTGGTAAGTCGCGGTGTAGAGCCGACGAATGTGTCGATATCTCTTTTGGTTATCTTGGTACTTTCTCTTTTGGTTGACATGTATCCCCACCAACTATCCCGATATAAATCTATATCTGGGAACACTGTGTAGAGAAGCTTGTAAGCGTAGAATCTGATTGAAAAAAGGGAGCCATACGTACTTTTGAGTAACTGCGGTGACAACTCGGAAGTCTTCATCATGGAGTTTTTGGTTAGGTAGGGATTGAGGCATATGATGAGGAACCGCATCTTCCCTTTTTCCAAAGCATTGATTGCAGCAGGGGCCACTTCACAGATGTTGGCCCCATTCATGGAAAGATTATACGTTCGTGCACTTTTAATCTGCTGCGTGTCGTGCATTGTAGCTGACGATGACGAGCCGATAAGGATGGCGTCGAAATTCTTTGGGATATAGTTTAATGACAGAAGGTATTTGGTGGCTCTGTTGTAAGTCCATACTCGTCTTTCACCGGCTTTTACTTCTCCGTAAAGCCCAAATTCATTCATGTATATATTGAAACCAACACCCATGAAAACAACAAGGGCTGTTAGTGTGAGTGAGAGGAGGACGAATCGTTTAGAAGTCAAAGTATAAAAACTCCTTTTCCACGAAGGAGTTCATGTAGAGAAAGCTGATACACAGACACAGCGTGCACATAAGAACGATCCTCAAACTCGGTTTGAACGAGGAGAATTTCTGATGGGTGTTAGGCAGGGCAAATGTCCAGATAGCTGCGCATGTAGTGAGCAGTGTGCCGACAATCATGTCGAATGAGCCCATGCCATTGAACAGGATCGATTCCTTGATATTCAGGAATAGCGAAAATTGACCATTGAGCCATGTGGATGGGAGCAGGCCATTGATACCCATCAGGTCTCGCAACATGAGGGTGGCATCAGCCATGGAACTGGCCCGGAAGAAGCACAAGGATATCGCTGTAACGGTAAAAGTAAGTACAACACCCAGTACGTGTGGAAGTTTCAAGCCGGTTCGCCGCCATAAATGGTTCAGAATGAGCGCGGCACCGTGAATGCCGCCAAAGATGATGAAAGTCCAGGCAGCACCGTGCCACAACCCCGCAATCAGCAGTGTGATGCCTATGGCTGCAAGGGATTTGGTTACAGTAAAAGGTGCCCACGCTCGCACGATGGGGGTATAAAGATACGTAGTAATAAAATTGCTGAGTGTAATATGCCAGCGCCGCCAGAAATCGATGATATCACCGGACTTGAACGGGCTGTTGAAGTTGATTGGAAGTGAAATGTTGAAAAAGAGTGCCGCACCGATGGCCATATCCATATATCCGCCAAAATCGTAGTACAATTGGAATGTGTAGCTGAGGATTGCGATGAGAGATTCAACGGTGGAGAGCTGGTTCGGTGCGGAAAATCCACTGTCAGCCAATCGAGCGAAAGTGTCGGCTATGACGGTTTTCTTGAAGAGGCCCACGGAAAAATAGGCAATGCCTTTCGCGATATTGTCGAAGTTCAACCGTTTATTATCGGTTGATTCGAATTGTGGCATGATTTCTCGATGATGCACGATTGGGCCGGCTATGAGTTGTGGAAAGAATGCCACAAAGGTTGCATAGTCTACGAAGCTCCCCGGCTTCACGCTCCCTTCGTAGTTATCTACCAGGAAGGCGATCTGTTGGAGGGAGAAAAAGCTGATGGCCAATGGAAGAGCCAATCGCTCAAATGTATAGTCGAACCCGATGACGGCACTGGCGTTGGCTAGGAAGAACCCGGCATATTTAAAATACCCCAGCAGACCAATATTGAAGAGAAGTCCCAGCATGAGGAATGGCCGTTTGTATTTTGGCTTTTTGACCATGTGCGTTGCTATCAGATAATTAATTATGATTGAGCCGACAATAAGCGGTAGGTAACTGATATTCCAGTAAGAATAGAAAAAAAGTGAACAACCGAGAAGCCATAGGCTGGCAGGCTTCAGGTATCCTCTGGACGTGAGAAGAAAATAGACGCACACGCAGATGGGCAGGAAGAGAAGTATGTATTCGAATGAATTGAATAGCATCTTCTAAAGTTCTTCAGGGGTTATCAACTCAATGAGACCAATCCCGTTCACGAAAACAAATGCTACGTGTTTTCTGTTGAGTGTGAGGGATGGAGCTGAGTCAGAAATCAGAATATGATTGATATCTGCTTTCGTCATCTTGGCGAGTGTTAATTCGATGCCGTCGCACTCATAACAGATATGATAGACAAGGGCGGCATGTTGTTGGAGGTAGGCTTGGATTGGGCTTTCTTCTTCGCCCTGAGTTAATACCTCAACATCCGGCATTGACTGATGTCGACAGTAGCACACTTGCACTTTGTGTGCAGCTTCATACACGCTCTCGCCAACGTCGTAGCCTAAAGCTGAGAGGAAGGCCGTCGCTGCTATTTCATCGCGGCATGCCAATCCTAAGTGGTGCAGGGTCAGGCCAAGTGTGTTCATCTTTTTGGTGTTGGGTTTGCGATGCAAATAAAGCCAAGTGGCATAGTTGGACTGCCCACTAGTGCCGTTCTTTTTTCTATTGTATCGAATTCTGTTGGTTTTGTTAATGGAACGACACGCTGTTCACTGATGGTTAATCCCGCACTATTGATTAATTCAATCACCTCTTGGGTGGATTCAAAAAGGTGAAGATGGTCTACGCTCTCCATTCGTATGGCTGCAGAGAGCAAAGCTGTACCAGATGGCTTGAGAACTCGGCGGATTTCTTTGAGCAGATCCTGTGGCTGGGGTAAATGTTCAAGAACTTCACAGCATATCGCAGCATCAAGAGTGCCTGAGAGCAGAGGGAGAGGTTCGCGGAAGTCCGCATAATCCAGGGAATAGTTTTTTTGAGGTATGTCGTATGAATTGAACAGTTTTGTGGCGGCCTTGAGGGCTTCTTCTGCAATGTCGAACCCTATGCCGGTCCTTGCAGGCTTTCCTTTCAGGCTTTGCCCAAGGTAGAGTCCATGACCACAGCCGAATTCAGCAATCAAACCAGTGCTTGGGAGGTTTGGAAGGAATCTTTGTTCAAAAAAGTTGAAGAACTCATAGTAGTTTGGGCTTAAAATGAAACACATCAAAAGAGCCGGGACGTAGATGTCTCGATAATACTCACTGTTGGCGTAGACTTCTTTGTGGACGGCTTCGAAATCAGTGCAAGCATATTCGCCAGTCTTCAAAAAAGTCTGTTGGCGGGTGAGAAATTCTTTGCTGAATTCTAGAAAAGCACAGATTGCGTTGTTTATTGGGTCTGGCTTGTCTGATAGATCGATAATTTCTTGAATTCTTTGTTCGTTTTGAGCAAGTAGCCTGTCTCCATAGATTTCCAGCATGCTTGTTACCAGTGGATGAAGGTAGGGGGCCTGCTCCATCAGACTGTTGAAGACTTTCGCGCTTGATGGGTATTTCTTACTGAGTTCTTTAAACATGGATTGTAAATTAGCTCTAAGTTTGATGAGTTGATTTTTTAAGAACGCTTGAGGATGGCATCAACAATATTGCCGATGTTTTTCATGGAGTCTAGGTCGCCGAGACCAAATTTAAAGTCGAATTCCCGTTCAATGGTCATCATAATGTTAACATTGGCTAAAGAATCCCATTTTTTATAGTCTTTAGCTGAACTGTCACGTGTGAGTTCAATGTCCGCTTGACCGAGTATGTCTGTCAGAATTTCTTGAATTGCTATTACGATATCATTTTCTTGCATTAACTTACCTTAATATGTGTATTTTTTTGTGAATATTCATCAGCAACGTCAAATTGCCAAATGCCATGTCCATTGTCTTCCGTGCGGACAAGGTTGAATCCCAATTGTTCATAAAGAGATGAAACAATCTGGTTTTTCGGTGTTGGAATGTAGTGACCTATTATTTGAGTCGCTTTTTTCTTCTTGGCCTCGGAAACAAAGGCGTCGAACATGGCTAACTCCATGTCGCGCTTGAAGACGCGACAACTCATGAGCCATAGATCAATGGTTACTGTTGAATCAAGTTGTTTGCCCAAAATTACTGAAACCAGTCCGTTATCGCCGAATTTGTCAGTCAGTCGTCCATAAATGTCTATATGATCTGTGCTGTCAGCCACGCTCTGGATTTCCGGAAGGGTATAGCGCCGAGTGGTCAGGTTGAATTGGTTTGTCTTATTGGTCAACTGGGTAATTCTATCAAAATATTGTGGAATGAAAAGAGCGATCTCTGCTTCCATTTCAAGAGAGTCTAGGTAATCCCCGTAGTCGGTGTGTGCAAGTTTTACCTTGTTCCGACGTGCGTTTTCTGAATAATAACGGCTGCGTTTTAGGTCTTCATTGGAAAGATTGATGGATTCAAACAGCCCGGAACGATCTAAGGCTGCTATATAAGAGGAGACATCTGAGCCGGTCGGTCCGCCTGGTTCGATGACCGCTACATCAGGGAGTTGTTTCTTCACGATCTCCCTTTCGGCCGGGTTGTCGTCAAAGAAGACAAGGGAGTCGATGCCAATGTTGATGCTGGCTGCGATGTCGGCAATGTTTTCGGATTTTGGAGACCAGTTCGCTTGGATAATGGTGAAATCGTCCGGTGAAAGGGCACTGTCAGGGTGATTCAATCCTTCAAGGGCATTGGCCTCTTCATTCTTAGAACAGACTGCGAGAATGACGCCTCGTTCCTTGAGAGCTTTGGCATACTCCTGAAAGGCCAGGAAGGCTGAAGCCTCAGCTGTCTCTCTGCCGAGGCGAATCCCTTCCACTCCATCGTCGCCGATGACGCCACCCCAGAGGGTATTGTCGAGGTCGAGTACAAGGCACTTGCTCGCCTTCCCGAAGATGGTTCGTATCAATCCTGCCAAGCTGTGTGCGAGGCGTGGAATCGCATCGAGGCCCGGCGAACATTTGTAGGCGAACCACGATGAAGGGTCGTGCCAGCTACTTAGACCGACTTCAGCAGCGAGCCTGTCTATATCCTGAATGATGAGTCCCGGACGCTGTTCTATGGCTCGGGCAAAATGCTGATTTAACTCTCTCACGAAGTGGGTAAGGCCGCGTGGGTCACTGCCGTCCAGATTCCCGAGTGTTCTGTGAGGCGGCGGATCGAAATTGTTTTGGATGATGGTACAGCCGTATTTGTTTTCGATCGTGTCCCAAAGTGTTGCGAAAGACTGCACTGTCTCGGAGACAAGGTCGTCAACATCTTGCCGAGTAGAGTGGATGGACGGCTGCCTTTTGATGTTGCGAACTGTTGTGTGCAGATAAATGATATCTGGTTTGAATGCATCCAGTTCTGGGCTGCCAAACATGATATCTTCATAATACTGATTGAATTCGGATTGATGGAATTCTGGCAAAATGCCGCAATTGAGTAGATACAGCTCCAGCATCCCCACAAGTTCAGAGGTGGTGGAACCGCCGAGGATGGCAATCCGTTTTTTTAGCAGGTTAGGCTGGCCCGATAATTTTTTTTGTAGCTGACGCTTGAGCCTGCCGATTTTTGGGTCGGGCGGGCGGCAGAAGAGCTGCAATGGGGTTGGATAATCCGTACTCTGGCTCACGCTATTTACTGCTAGTTGATAGTGTTTATTGGTGGGTTTGAAAAACGTCAAAAAATGATTTTTTAAATAATTAGTAGGCACAGTAGTCTTTGTCAAGGAGAGTGGGTGGTGAGGCTTTTATTATAGCCTATATTCACCTTGACCAGCAAGCAAAGTGCCTATCAAGGGGGCAGATAATTCCACTCCCTCTGGGGTCGTTTTTTCCATTATTTTCAATTTTAACTCAGATTGTCTTCGTGGATCAATGTGTCTTTTAGCTCTTTCAGTTTACATTCACCGTAGTACCAAGTCGTTTTTGTCAATCCTTGATGTCTTAAGCGTTGATGGTGATGGTTTTGTAGTCTGACAAAAGTCTTGAATAGATCGAGAGATAGCCGTACATACTTTGTATGAAAATTCGCAAGGTTCTTGTAACAGGCGGGGCTGGGTACATAGGGACTCATTGCTGCGTCGAGCTTCTTCAGAGTGGATATGATGTTGTCTGTGCAGACAATTTTTCCAACAGTTCTGCCATAGCTATAGAGCGAGTTGAGCAGATAACAGGTATGAAGGTTACTTACAGAGAAACGGACTTGTGCGATAAGGCCGAGGTCCGGGCACTGTTCGATGAATACGTTTTCGATGGAGCGATTCATTTTGCTGGGCATAAGGCGGTGGGCGAATCCATCGAACAACCTTTGCGTTATTACGGCAACAATCTTCTCAGCTTAATCACTCTGTGCGAAGTTCTGGCTGAGAACCGCTGCAAGAACGTGGTGTTTAGTTCTTCGGCTGCAGTATACAGCTCAATAAACAAGCCCCCCTATGATGAAGAAGACTCCATCGATCCGTGCAACCCGTATGGGCGCACGAAGGTCATGATAGAGACCATATTGCATGATCTGCATGCATCGGATCCGGATTGGAACATATCCATCCTACGTTATTTCAACCCGGTGGGGGCACACCCGTCAGGACTTATCGGTGAAGACCCATCAGGAACTCCGAACAACCTGATGCCGTACATTGCCCAGGTTGCTATTGGCCGTCTTGCCGAACTCAAGGTCTTTGGGGATGATTACGATACGCCGGATGGCTCTTGTGTCCGCGATTTCATTCATGTGGTGGACCTTGCAAAGGGGCATTTGGCTGCACTCAGGAAGCTTGAGGACAGGCCCGGTTGCATGACGCACAACATTGGCACAGGCCATGGAATCAGCGTACTTGAGTTGATTGAGGCGTTTAAACGGGGCAGCGGAGTTTCTGTACCGTATTCCATAGCCCCACGTCGTGCTGGAGATATGCCCGTTAACTTCGCGGCTACGGACAAGGCGCTAAAAGAGTTGGGCTGGAAAGCGGAGCTTGGGCTCGATGAGATGGTGCGTGACACCTGGAATTGGCAAACGAAAAATCCGACAGGATACCAAGACTAGATACGTCCACAGTGGAGTTCTTCCACTGGTTATTTATTTGAGAAGGAAAGTTCCAATGCGTGACTGGAAAGCAATCGCTTCGTTCGTTCGACAGCTGTATGCGACTGAGGATGACTTTATTGCCCTGCACGAGCCAGGATTTGTCGGCAATGAGAAGGCATACCTTGAGCAGTGCATCGATTCCGGGTTTGTGTCCAGTGTAGGGAAATTTGTGGACCGGTTCGAGGATGCGGTTGGTGAGTATTGTGATTGTCGAGGCGTAGCTGTGGTCAACGGCACTGCCGCTCTGCATGCCGCCTTACATGTGGTTGGTGTTGAGGGCGGTGATGAGGTCATCACGCAGGGGCTTTCCTTTGTTGCTACGCCGAACTCCATCAAGATGGCTGGTGGGAATCCTGTGTTTCTGGATTGCGACATGGACACCATGGGCCTGTCGCCAATTGCTCTGGATGCGTACCTTGGAACTCATGCGATCCTCAAGAGCGATGGATCTTATAACCGGAAGACTGGTCAGCGAATCGCGGCGTGTGTTCCGGTACATATTTTTGGTCATGCCTGCCGTATCGAAGAAATCTGTGAAATCTGTGATCAGTGGAAGATTCCAGTGGTTGAGGATGCTGCCGAAGCTATCGGCAGTACTTACAACGGGAAGGCTCTGGGAACCTTTGGTGCCATGGGGGTCCTGAGTTTCAATGGGAACAAGATCATCACCACGGGCGGTGGGGGCATGATTTTGAGCCAGGATACGGCATTGGCAGACAAGGCAAAACACCTGACCACCACGGCAAAGTCCGTTCATGCCTGGGAGTTCAGTCACGATGCTATGGCGTGGAATTATCGGATGCCCAATGTCAATGCGGCACTCGGCCTGGCTCAATTTGAGCAGCTGGGAGATATCCTTGCGGACAAGCGTGAAATTTCCAAAGCATATTTGGAGTTCTTTGGAGCACGGGATGAGCGGTTTGTGGTAGCCATGGAGGGATGTGAATCCAACTATTGGCTCAACGCCATTGAAGTTGCTGACAGGGAAGTGCGTGATTCGATGTTGCAGTATCTCAATGACAACAAGGTCATGGCGCGCCCTCTTTGGGTTCCCATGCCGGATTTGCCCATGTATAGGGATTGCTATTGTGACACATTTGAGAACGGACGATATCTTGCCGACCGCATCGTAAATCTACCCAGTGGTGCCAGGTTTTCGAAAAGCGATTAACTCTCGGAGATCATTTGCGTGATTTGATTTTTTTGGCAGGGACTCCACCTACCACAAAGTAGGGCTCCACATCTTTTGTGACCACTGCCCCTGCTCCGACAATGCAACCGCGGCCTAGAGTTACACCTTGGGTTATCACCGCGTTGGCACCAATCCATACATCGTCTTCAATGGTTATGGGTTTGAAGGTCAACCCTTGTTCGGCAATGGGGATATCGGTTCGGTCGTAATTATGTGTGGCTGTTTCAATGACCACATTGGGGCCAATCGTAACGTGGTCGCCCATTGAGAATACGCCTTTCGGTCCGGATGTTATGCGAACGTTCTTGTTCAGAAAACAATTGTTGCCGATGGTCAACGGCGCATCCAGGCAGTTGAAGGTGCAGAGTGATTCGATCAGGGTTCCGGTGCCGATGGAAAGATTTCTGATGCCGAGAATCTGTACCCTTGGCTCTATCTGAAAGTCTGCACCACTGCGCAGGCGACATCTGTATATTTTTCGGCGTAGAACTATTCCGAGTTCTCCCTGTATGTTTTCTAAGATCGTGTAGACGAATCGGTTGAAAAACTGGGAGAGCGTATTCATGAAAGAAGATATTCCTGCTGTCGCGCATTGTGTTTTGTTATCCATCAGAGCCTCTTTATCGCTTTAATTGCTTGTGACATCGTCGAGCAGGTTTTGCCATGTATTCAAAACGGTCTGTAATGAAAAACGTTCTACTACGTCGGGGGCTTTACTGGCAAATTGCATGAGTTGGTCGGGATCTCCCATGAGTCTATCCATGTTTTTCACCAGTTGCTCGACCGAGTTGGCCGTGACAAGGAAGCCGTCCGTTCCGTGACGGATGATGTCTGCAGGGCCACTGGGGCAGTCGAAAGCCACTGCAGGCAGGCCGAGGGCCATAGCCTCCCCGAGAATGTTCGGAAATCCTTCTGCCAGAGAGGGGAGTATGAAAAGGTCTCCCTGAACCATGTGCTTGTTGAGATTTTCCACGTTGCCGGGGAGGGTTATTCGGGTGTTGAGGCCCTTGTTGGTCACGAGTTCTTCTAGGTTCTTCCGCTGTTCCCCTTCGCCATATATGACCAGATCCCAGTTCGGGTGAGTATTGACCAGGGTCGAAAATGCCTCGATCAGGATATCGAATCCCTTGCGAGTGCACAGGGTGCCAGCTGCCACGGCTGTTCTTCTTTCTGAAGGTTCTCTGGTTGGCGAAATGTTCGGAGGTAATACGGGGTTGGGGATGACCACAACCGGGACATCGAAATGCTCGGTGCACCAGGCACCACCATCTTTGGTTTGGAGAACAAGGGAAGAGAGCCATGGATAGACATGGATCCGGAGTTGCTGCCATCCTCTACCGATGTTGTAGGCCGCAGGATGTATCCTCTCAGATCCGATTGCGGGAATGCCAAGCCCTTTGCAGGCTATGGCTGTCATGACATTTAGTTGTCCCTGAAAGCTGATGACAACGTCCGGCGCTATGCGTTTGATGGTGCGGCGTAGCGTCCAGATGGATTTGAGAATCCCGGCAATTGCTCCTAGCTTGTTGGATGCCGGTCTGTTCAAATTGAGCTGTTCCACAACAACAGTTTTATTGATGTTAAAGGCTATAGAGGCATCGGCACGCTCTAGCGTGAGTAAAGTAACACGGTGTCCGTTTTCCACAAGACCATTGACGAGAACAGATGCGGCTCGTTCGATGCCGCCCCGGTTTGCCATGGATGTGTTGATGAAGACGATGTGCACGTTATCCCCTGATTTCCTCTATGAGTTTCCCCCAGCGATTCATGGTGGCCTCAATTGAGAGGCGGTCCGCCACTTCTGCGGCCTTCAGACCGAACTCGCGGCGCATTTTCGGATCAGTCATGAGGTTTTTCATGCCTGCTGCCAGTCCTTTGACATCATTGGGCGGAACCAGAATGCCATCGATTTTTTCTCGAATTATCTCAGCCGGACCGCTTGGGCAGTCGAATGATACGGCGGGCAAGCCGCATGCCATGGCTTCGCACAGAGCGGCCGGGAAAGCTTCAGATCTTGAGGACATGGCAAATATGTCGGATTTTTTCAATTCTTTCGAGATATTGGGGACCCATCCACGCAGGAAGATTCGTTCTTCCATTTTTAGGTCATGAATAAGCGTTTCCAGTACTCTTCTGTCAGGCCCTTCTCCAAAAATATTGAGAGACCATTGGGCGTGTGCGGATGCCACTATGGCAAAGGCCTGTATGAGTTTGTCGAATTGTTTTTCTTCTGCCAGTCGGCCCACCGCGACGATGATCCGCTGAGTGGTTTCGCTTCGGGGGCCTGTATCCGGGCAAGGCAATACAGGGTTGAACAAAATTTCAAGGCGGCGAGTGGCGATATTGTCTGCGAACCATTGCCGGATATCTTCGCCGAGAACAATCACTGCACCGGCTTTACGATACATGATCTGGCGGAGTTGTTTCCATCCTTGAGCTATAGGAAACTGCACCGGGTGGCAGTGCTCGGAAACAATGACAGGTATGCCGGTTCCCTGAACAGCCAAAAGAGTCGAAACATTCATGGTGTCCATGAAGCTGAGAGCGATGTCCGGAGCTATGCTCAGGAGTGCCTTTCTTACGAAGCGTATCCGTTTTATGTTATTGAGCAGCTTGTCGGATATGGACGGTGAATCTTCGGCCAGATCGAGATTGACCAGTGAGATGCTGTTATGAAGGGGGTAGACCGACAAGGCGTCTTTGGCGGAGAGGGTTATGATATGGATGTCGTGGCCGACATCTGCCCAATAATTGGCCATAATGCTGACCACGCGTTCGGCTCCGCCTGGGCCCATTGAAGAGATGCAAAATGCTATACGCATGCGCGATGCCGTCCGTTAGAATTGGAAATAGATGCGGGGTGGACGCCTGTTGGGTAGAAAACAACTATCAACCAGAGGAGTGAAGCTATGAAGCCCATGTCTCGATATATAGTATGTTTCTTGTTCATTTGCTCATCAGTTGGGTTAAGAGTTGCTCGGTTCTCATTGCCATTGCATCCAGGGAAAAGTTGCCTTCAATTCGTAGACGAGGTGTCATATCGCCAATTGGTTTGCCCTGGGAAATTGTATCAAGCAGAGCGTTTGCAAGGGCATCTGGACTTTTCTTGTCAACGATGATGCCTGTATCGCCGATAATGGCGGCTGCGTCTCCGACATTTGTTGCGACACAAGGGATGTTGCAACTCATAGCTTCTCCAAGGACGTTGGGGAACCCTTCGGTTATAGAAGAGAGACAGCATATGTCGAGTGCATTGTAGACACCGTTCATGTCGTCTTGCCAATTCGCCCAGACGAGATGGTCACTCAGGTTGAGCCGCTCGGTGAGGATTGCGAGGCGGTTCATTTCTTCAGCATTACCTCCACCTACACAGACGAAGCGTACTGTGGAAGCCCTTGCTATAACCAGCGCAGCCGCTTGCAGGAAAGTCTCATGGTCCTTCAACGGGTCAATGCGTGCAACCAAGCCTATTAATGTGTCCCCTGATTGGCAACCCCATTCTTTGCGCAACGATTCACCACGTGAGCGGTCTGGGAAAAAGTTATCTGTATCGATGCCATTGTGAACAACCTCCAGCAGTTGTTGCGACACACCCTTGGCGCAGAAAGAGTTGCGCCCCGCTTCCGAGTTGGCAATGACGAGGTCGGCAAAGCGGGCCAAACATGATTCGGCCCAATAGGCTGCTTTGACCGCTGAACTATACCCGGTCATGTCCATGTCCGAGGTGCGCACTCCCCAGATGATTTTGGCAGGTCGTATGGTCGGTTTCAAGAGTGCTGTAAAAATATTGGGGGTGCCGAGAAAGGAATAAACAGCATCGGGATTAAAGCGGCGGATGGCCTTACGCAGGAATGAGATAAAGCGGATGATATCCCACCGTCCTGTTTTATTGAGTTGGATCAGTTCCACATTGTTAAGATGTGATTCCAGCTCGCCGCCAGGGTAGAAGAGGGAAACCCCCACATCGTGTCCTCGTCCGGCAAGGGTATTAGCCAGTGCGACGAGCTGGCGCTCGGTTCCGCCGATATCGAGAGAGGGTGCAAGAAAAAGAATCCGCATGGCAACCTGCTATTTCGAGTTGGCTGTTTTGAAAAAATGCAACAGATCGTGCCCGTTGATCTCGTGTTCTACCTCAAACCCTTGATCTGTATTCTTTAGGACGATGATAGCTTCACCGTCGGCATATTTATCGTTGTTTTGCGAAATAACAAGATACCCGTTCGGGGTGAGGCTCGCCTTGAAATTGTTGAGGGCTTGCCTTATCTGGTCTTCGGAAAAGTAGCTTAGGTTCAGCACGTTGGCGCATTTGATCAGGTCGACCTTCGGTGCAAACTTGTCCGTTAGGATGTTGAAATGATTGATGGACTTGATGTTGTGTTTGGTTGCAATAAGTGGGTTTACTGTTTCAATGGTCGGCAGGTCATCGCAGTTGCTGGGTGTTTCAAGCGAGAGATTGAGATAGAAGAAGAGCAGTTTGAAACCAAGGAGACACTTGTTGCTGTTATAAAATATTGTCCCCAAGAAAAAGTCATGTTTGAAAAAACAGCTGAACCTGTCAGTTAGGATGAAGTCGGAAAACAGTTTGTTGTTTTCCAGCAGGGCTGCGGCTGAACTTCCGTCAGAAGCGCCTACTTCCAGAATGCGAGGGGTGTTTGTGTGGCGGCATAAATCGGATACAGCCATGTCTGCTATTTGCGTTCTGTTGCTGCCTGTCGTTTTGTACGTGTCGCCGACATTAATGTAGGACATGCTCAGCGAAAACAACCGACTTTTTTCTTGAACCTCGGTTTTGAGTGCAAGGGCATTGTTCAAAATGTTTGGTGAGAACCGGAGCCGCAGAAAGCGAAAGGCTGCAACTTGTGCCCACGGGCGGCCCAATATCCAGTCGAGAAGGCGGGGGCTGTCAATGCACAATCCGCTTTCCATCATGATATGTTTCCATCGGGAACGGTTCATCGCTTTTCCTTGGCAAGCCACGCCTGGAACATCAGGATGTCCCACAAGTGAGGATTCCAGTATTCGTGGCCGGTTAGGTATTCCTGCCACATGGTGCTGATCAGTTTTTCATTGAGAAAGCCTTGCTGCCGTATGACTGTAGGATCAAGCAAGCTTTCGCACCAGTCTCGCAACGGTCCTTTCAACCATTCCTGAATAGGAACGCCGAAACCCATTTTCGGGCGATCTACAATTTTTTTTGGTACATGTTTGTAGAGTACCCGTTTCAATACTTCTTTCCCCTGCCCTTTGCACACTTTCAGGCTCATGGGGAGTGATGCTGCAAATTCCACGACTCGGTGGTCCAGGATGGGGACTCGCGCTTCCAGGCTCACGGCCATGCTGGCTCGGTCGACCTTGGTCAAAATGTCATCTGGCAGATAGCTGACAGTGTCCCATAAAGTCATGAGTTTGAATCGATCCTGACTGAAGCGGTTGGCTGGATCGGTTAATTCCGTTCCAGGCTCATTGGCGCCAATTACAAGTTCTTCGGGGTGCTTGAAGTGTGATGTAAGATTACGGTAGAATTCGGAAAAATCTTTCATGCCCAAAGCGTCGAAACGCCATTGAATCTTTTGTCCGAATTCTCCCAGAAGCTTGTAACACGCTCCGGGAATGTGTGGGAGGGTTTTTGCTGCGAGAGACCGCAATGCATAGGGGACTCGTTCCACAAGTTCCCATTTATCCATGAGAAAATATCGGGGGTATCCGGCAAAAAGCTCATCGCCGCCATCCCCGGACAAGCTGACAGTGACATGTTCTCTTGCGAGTTTGCTTACACAATACGTTGGAATCTGGGAGGCGTCAGCAAAGGGCTCATCCCAGTGTTTTGGTATTAAAGGGACCACTTCCAGCAGGTCTTGGGGGGTCAGATAGAGCTCCGTGTGATCTGTTTTCAGATGCTCTGCTACAGCGCGGGCATGGGCTGCCTCGTTATAACGATCCTCGTGGAAGCCGATGGAGAACGTCTTGATTGGCTTGGAAGACTGGGCCTGCATGAGGGCGACAACGGTTGATGAGTCTATACCGCCGGACAAGAATGCGCCAAGCGGAACATCCGACAACATGCGCATGTCTATTGCATCCATTAAGAGAGCTTCGAGTGCATTGGTGGCTTCATCAATGCTTCCACAATAAGGGTTCTCGGAGCCGGCGATCCATGTATCGCGTGCGGACCAGTATGTTGTGAGTTCTGGTTCCAGGCTCTCTTCTTTGAATGTCGCAATGGTCCCTGGTTTGAGCTTGTTTATTCCTTCGTAGATAGAATAGGGCGCAGGGATGCAGCAGTGTCTAAAGTATAAGCTGAGAGAATTGCGGTCAACGACATTGGCGAATTGAGGATGTTGTTTCAGTGCTTTTAGTTCTGATCCGAACAGGAGTGTGCCATTCGATTTTCCATAATAGAGGGGTTTGATGCCGAGTCGGTCGCGAACAAGGCTCAGGCTGCGTTCCTGCCTGTCCCAGAGAGCAAAGGCGAACATGCCGATGAATTTGGATATCGCCTCTTCAAGTCCCCACCGGGCAATGGCAGCCAAGAGTGTCTCTGTGTCCGATGTGGACCGAAAATCGTAGGAAGACAGCTCTTCACGTAGTGCGAGGTGATTGTAGACCTCGCCATTGTATACAATTATATACCTACCGCATGCGGAGCGCATGGGCTGTCGACCAAGCGGAGAGAGATCGAGGATTGAAAGTCGACAATGGCCGAAACCAATTCCAGCCTCTTGATCCAGCCACGTGTCGGAGTCGTCCGGACCTCGGTGGATCAGGGCGTTGGTCATAGCCTCTATATGGCCTTGGTCATGAACACCTTCGGGTGCCCAAAAACCGCAAATTCCGCACATAAATTCGTCACTCCAGTTTGCCTAACGTGTGTTGCACACTAAATTGTAGAATGTTTGTAGTCAATACTAGTTGACGTTTTGTTCATTTTTTTTGTACAAACTATTCATGTTGACTGAGCTATTTACATCCAAAACGCGTATCAAAGTGTTGATAAAACTCTTTTTGAATCCTGACGTATCCTGTTATTTGAGGGAGTTGTCTGGAGAATTTTGCCTGTCTCCCAATGCGCTGAAAACCGAGCTGGATAGCCTGAGTGAGTCTGGTTACCTGACTCGCCAGCAAAGTGGCAGGAGTGTGTATTTTCAGGCAAATAAGAAGCATCCGTTCTTTTCGGAGATTAGTTCCATTGTCCGGAAGTCACTTGGTATAGATACGTTGATCGATGAAGTTATGAATAGTCTTGGGGAAGTTGACTCCGTATATATTCTCGATGATTATGCTTTGGGTAAGGATACCGGGCTGATCGATATTCTCGTGGTTGGAAAGGTCGATCGTGCTCGACTTGATGAATTGCGACAAATCGGTGAAGGCAAAATTAGTCGTAAAGTTCGAGTGATGGATATCACGCCTGAAGACTTTATAAAGAACCAGGATGTCTTTCTGGGGCGTCCTCATTGGAAAGTGGTGTAGTTGTGAACGTGGCAAGCAGTCGGGAAGTGCTCAAGCGGCAGTTGGGCTACATGACCTTATGGCATAAGCGTCAGCTGCTGTCGTTGGGGGTGTTTTCGCTCCTTGTTGCCTTCAGTGAAGTTGGGTGTGTAGGCGTTATTGCACTCTTTGTTGCAGCGATATCCAATCCCGATGCGCTTTTGCAGTCATCTTATTATCATGACTTTCAAGAGTTCAGCGGAGGCTACTTGCCTCACGACTCGCATCAGCTCTTGTTGTTGTTGTCGGGCATGGTCGTCACCTTGGCTGTTCTGAAAAATGTTTCAGCTGGCTCGTTGCGCTATTTCAGCACTCGGTTGAACTGTGCTATTTCCAGTTTTTTTTCCACTTCGGTGCTCTCTGCTATCATGCGCATGCCATATCAATGGTTTATGACAAAGAATCTGTCCGATTTGATTACGTTGACCAATTGGGGAAACAACGCCGGAACGATGATGGAGTATGCGGTTTTGTTTGTGGCAGATCTTATTTTGCTTGTAACGTTGTTCGCATCAATCGTCCTTCTTGATCCTACAGTGGTTTTTACCGTCCTCGTCATTCTTGGACTTTTTTCTTGGCTCATATTCTACATGGTCAAGGGGCGGATAGATGAAGCGACCAAGCAAGCGTTGTATTGCGGAAGATCTGCCAACAGGGAATTGTTCAAGTCGGTTTATGGTTTCAAGGACGTCCGCATCATGGGGCGGGAATCAGAATTTCATAAGGGATACTCAGATGATATGCATGCCATGCCGGGTTACCATGCTCGCCTTGCTGTCATGCAGGCGCTGCCGTCGTGGATTCTCGAATCGGTGGGTTTCCTGGTTCTGAGTCTTTCGACGTGTTTTATGTTGCTTTGGGCTGGCTACTCCTCTCCTAAAGTCATGGCCCTTCTTTCGGTCATTGCCTTAGCAGCTTGGCGTGGGTTGCCTGCGGTTATTAGAGTTATCAATAGCGCGGCTGCAGTACGGCGAGCTCTTCCTCAGCAGCTGGAGGTGCTCGATTTTATGGACGAGGCGACAGGGAAAGTTGTCATGGGCGAAAGCCTATGGGGGCAGGATGTCGTACCGCTTTGCCTGGAAAAAGGCTTGGATTTCAGGAATGTAAATTTTTCCTATGAGGGCGCATCCTCTAATGTTCTCAGTAATTTGAGCTTTTCCGTTAAAAAAGGTGAATCAATTGGGGTTGTTGGTAAATCTGGTGCTGGCAAAAGTACATTGGTTGATCTGCTTATCGGATTCCTGAAGCCTGTGTGCGGAAGTGTCTGTGTGGACGGAATGCCTTTAGATGATGAGTTGACAGTTCGATGGATGCGACAGGTCGGTTATGTACCACAGGCTCCATTCGTGTTCGATGGCACCCTTGCAGAAAATGTAGCCTTCTGCTCTGAGGCTGAGGCTATTGACAGAGAACGAGTTTTTGAGTGCTGTGAGCAGGCATACGTTACGGAATTTTTAAGTGATCTTTCTGCTGGCATTGATTCGATCGTTGGAGACAAGGGACAGCGGTTGTCCGGTGGACAGCAACAACGTCTGTGTATTGCCAGGGCGTTGTATGCTCACCCTGAAGTATTGATCTTCGACGAAGCAACGAGTGCTCTTGATAGTAAGAGTGAGAAATTCATTCAAGACACTATTCATTCCTTGCAAGGAAAGCTGACCATGTTCATTGTCGCACATCGGTTAAGTACTGTTGCTGAATGCAACAAGATCATTTGGCTTGAGGATGGTGTCATCCGCATGATCGGGGCGCCTTCGGAAGTTCTGCCCATCTACGAGGCGGCTCATTAGATTGTTTTTTTTGATGTGTACGAGGAAGGTGGATAGTGATTTTCAGGAATAAGAAAATTCTCGTGACCGGTGCAGATGGCTTTATTGGTTCCCATCTCGTCGAGCATCTTGTTGCCAGTGGCAATGATGTTCGGGCATTCGTGTATTACAACTCGTTCAATTCCTGGGGCTGGCTTGATGAGTTACCTTTAAAAATTCGGCAAGAACTTGATGTTTTTTCTGGTGATATTCGCGATCCGAATGGGGTTCGACATGCTATGCAGGGGTGCGACATTGTCTTGCACTTGGCCGCTCTCATTGCCATCCCGTATTCCTATCATTCTCCTGACACCTACATTGATACAAACGTGAAGGGTACGTTGAATGTCGTACAGGCTGCACGGGATCTCGGTGTCGAGAGAGTTGTGCATACCTCCACCAGCGAAGTGTATGGGACGGCACAATTTGTTCCCATTACCGAAGATCATCCCTTGCAAGGGCAATCTCCCTACTCTGCTTCTAAGATTGGTGCCGACCAGATTGCCATGAGCTTTTACAATTCATTTGACACACCAGTTGCCATTATCCGTCCTTTTAATACATATGGGCCTCGGCAGTCCGCCAGAGCTGTAATCCCGACGGTGATTACACAGATTGCCAATGGTGCGAAGCAGATCCAGCTCGGCTCCCTGACGCCCACTCGTGACTTCAACTACATTTCGGATACAGTTGCAGGCTTTGAGGCCGTCGCCGCTTCTGAAGCCTGTGTTGGTGAGGTTTTGAACGTCGGCAGTGGGTTCGAGGTCTCCATTGGTGACACCGCAGCAGCTATTGCTGAGGTCATGGGAGAAAATATTGAAATTGTATGTGACGAGCAGCGCATTAGACCTGGCAAGAGTGAGGTTGAACGTCTGTTCGCGGGCAATGAGAAGATGAAAAATCTGACAGACTGGACGCCTGAATTCGGCGGACTGGACGGTTTCAAGCGAGGTTTGAAGTTGACTGCAGAATGGTTTGTTGAGCCAGGAAATCTCAGCAGATATAAATCCGAAATCTACAACGTGTAGTCCACTCTCGGGGAATGCTGATGGTTAAGGAATACAAGACTCTCATAATCGCCGAAGCGGGCGTCAATCATAATGGTTCATTAGATACTGCGTGTCAGCTTGTGAAATCGGCAGCCAGGTCCGGTGCTGACTATGTGAAATTCCAGACTTTCAAAGCGGACAAAGTCGTGACGCAGTCGGCCCAAAAGGCACGGTATCAGGAGGAACAAACTGGCGATGGCGGTTCTCAATATGCCATGTTGAAACAGCTTGAGTTGTCCGACCAGGACCATGATGTGCTCATTGATTGTTGTCGTCGTTCAGGGATCGGCTTTCTGTCCACTCCATTCGACGAACAGAGCCTTGACATGTTGCTGGATCGCGGCATTGATACTATCAAGATTCCTTCCGGAGAAATCACGAATTTGCCATATCTGCGACATGCCGGAAGCAAGGGAGTGCCGATCATTATTTCTACCGGCATGGCGACTCTTGAGGAAGTCAAAGGGGCCATCGATGTACTCACGGCAATGGGTACTCGTCTTCAGGATGTGACATTACTTCATTGTAACACGCAGTATCCGACCCCTGTTGAGGATGCGAATCTCATGGCAATCCGCACACTGACGAAAGCATTCCCTCAATGTCGTGTCGGGTACTCTGATCATACTTCGGGCATTGAGTGTTCAGTGGTAGCGATAGCTCTGGGGGCGTGCGTAATCGAAAAGCATTTCACTTTGGACAAAACCATGGCTGGACCGGATCATGCGGCCTCAATTTCTCCAGATGAACTGAAGGCAATGGTCGCTGGCATCCGTGCCGTTGAAAAGGCACTGGGCGATGGCCGCAAAGAACCGAGGCCTTCCGAAAAGGAAAATATTCTCATCGCCAGGCGATACCTGGTAGCTAGCCAGCCTATTGATCGGGGTGAGACGTTCTCGACGGATAATCTGGCCGCTATGCGGACAGGTAAAGGCGGTATTTCTCCAATGGAGATCGATGGTGTGTGTGGGAATAAGGCCAAGCGTAATTTCCTGGAAGGGGAAGTTATCGAACTGTAGTTTTTGATGGCAACAAAAAAATGAATTGCGACGTAAAGTTGCAGGGAATGTGAATGAGTCAGAAAGTATGTATTTTTACGGGAACTCGAGCTGAGTATGGGCTATTGCAGCCTGTCATGCAGCGAATTAAGGATGACCGGGAGTTGGAACTTCAGGTTCTGGTTTCCGGTGGGCACCTTTCGACCCGTCATGGAAATACCATTGATGAGATCTTTGCTGATGGATTTGTCCCTTCAGAGCAAGTCCCCCTCCCTTTGGATGACGATTCTCCAATTGGAGTGGCTGAGGCCACAGGTATCGCTGTGTCTGGGCTTGCCAAGGCTCTTGGGAAACTGTCACCAGATATTGTCGTTATATTGGGCGACAGGTATGAAGCACTGGCATGCGCTCTGGCTGCATCGATACAGGATGTCCCGATTGCACACATTCACGGTGGTGAAACGACCCAAGGCGCGGTTGATGAATGCTTTCGGCATAGCATTACCAAGATGAGCCAGCTTCATTTTCCATCGTGTGAAGAGGCGCGTAAGCGGATCATTCAGTTGGGGGAAAACCCCGAGCGTGTTTTTAATGTTGGTGCTCTGGGTGTGGAAAACATCAAGAATATTCCGTTGCTTTCCAAGGAAGAGTTGGAAGACGCTCTCGGCTTTAGATTAGGTAGGAAGTGCCTGCTCGTGACATACCACCCCGTGACACTCGACAAGGCTGGAGCTTACCACGCTGCTGAATTCTTTGGTGGTTTGCGTCAGTTTTTGGCAAATCATGATGACGGTAAAATTATATTGACAGGGACTAATGCCGATGTTGGTGGTTCAATAATAAATGAACTTGCCGACCAGCTTGCGAACGAGAACCTGGGTCGGGTTGGCTCGTGGGTTAGCTTGGGGCTTGTGAGATACCTTTCCGCTATGAAGTACGCGAGTTGTGTGGTGGGAAATTCGTCAAGTGGAATTATTGAAGCGCCAAGCTTTTATGTTCCTGTTGTGAATATTGGCATAAGACAGCAGGGGCGAGTGCAGTCCAAGTGTACGATTAATTGCGCTCCAAACTCTGAGGATGTAGAGAGAGCCTTGGACAGAGCGCTTTCTTCTGAAAATATACAATCTGTCAGAGGGTGTTCCAGTCCTTATGAGAAAAAGGGGACAAGTGAGCAGATCGTTAAAATGATCAAAGGCTTTTCTGGTGATACGATCAAAGTATTCTACGATATAAAATTCGGTGGGTGACCCTATGGAAGAAAAAAACTGGCACAAAGCGGTGATTACCTTGTCGGCAACGGTCATGGATGCAGTGCATTCGTTGACATCATCAATGCTGCAGATTGCCTTGGTCGTGGACGACAAGGGGCGCCTGCAGGGCGTCATTACCGATGGCGATATTCGACGAGGCCTTCTTGCGGGGAAAGGTCTGGATTCTCCTGCCGCAGAAGTGATGCATGCTTCTTTTGTTGCAGCCAAGCCTGACATGAGTGATTCTTCTGTATTGGCAATCATGCGTCAGCGAGAAATTCGGCAGATGCCGGTCCTCTTGGAAGATGGATGTTTGGTCGGCGTTAGAACGCTTTTTGGATTGACGATGCCTAGATCGCGCGACAATTGGGTTATTCTGATGGCGGGCGGACTTGGCTCGAGACTTCGCCCGTTGACTGAGAATTGTCCTAAGCCCCTTCTCCCCCTGAGAGGACGACCTATACTTGAAACCATTATCTCGCAATTCATGGATTTTGGGTTCAGTAAATTTTTCATTTCGGTAAATTACATGGCTGAGATGATAGAGGATTACTTTGGTGATGGTTCGAGCCTTGGTGTTGAGATCAAGTATTTGCGCGAAAAGGAGCAGCTCGGCACGGCTGGGGCAATTGGGCTTCTGCCCGAAAAGCCTAAGGAGCCGATTTTTGTCATGAATGGTGATCTGCTGACTCGAGTGGATTTCCCCCATATGCTGAGTTTTCATCAGGAGCAAGAGGCCAAAGCGACTATGGCAGTCCGGAATTATGGTGTGCAGGTGCCATATGGCGTTGTTCAAGTTGATAATAACTATATTGTCGAGATTGAGGAGAAACCTGTCAGTAATCATTTCATCAATGCAGGTATCTATATTCTGGAGCCGGAGGTTGTTGCCGACATCGTTCCGGATGAGTACCTTGATATGCCTATGCTTTTCTCTCGGCTCATGGGTCTTGACCAGCCAGCAGCGGCCTTTCCAGTTCACGAATATTGGATTGATGTAGGCAGAATGGAAGACTTCGAAAAGGCAGAATGCGATTATGGTATCCATTTCTTATAGGCGAAAGGCTTTACGTGTATAAAAATAAATCTATTTTAGCCATCGTCGTCGCACGGGGTGGATCCAAGGGAGTGCCCGGTAAGAATATACGCCTTGTTGGGGGGAAACCACTTCTCGCATGGACTATTGAAGGAGCACAGCAATCGAAGGTTCTTGATCGAGTGATTCTGTCCTGTGATGATGACGGGATAATTGAGGTAGCCAGGCAGTACGGATTGGAAGTCCCATTCGTTAGGCCAAAGGAATTTGCCAAAGATGAAAGCCCTGTGAGTGAAGCCATTATCCATGCGCTGGACAATATTTCCGGATACGATTATGTCGTACTTCTTCAGCCTACATCACCACTTCGTACCGCAGAGGATATTGATGAGTGCCTGAAAGTATGTGTCGACAGCCTGGCAACATCAGCAATTAGTGTGTCGCAGCCTGAAGAAAGTCCCTACTGGATGTTGACAAAGGATGCAGAAGGATGGCTCCGCCCGTTGCTTTCAGGGACGCATACAACCGCACGTCGACAGGATGTGCCTGAAGTGCTTCTCCCCAATGGCGCTATTTACGTCGCTGAAGTCGATTATTATAGGGAACATAAGACGTTTGTGGGAGACAAGACGGTTGGTTATGAAATGCAAAGAGAAACGGTGCTGGACATAGATACAGAAAAAGATTTCTTGTTGTTCGAAACGATTCTCATGAATCGTGAAGGGGACGATTCATGAATATCAGAGTGATCCCCCGTCTTGATATTAAAGGCCCCAACCTTGTTAAGGGAGTTCATCTAGAAGGCCTGAGGGTCTTGGGGCAGCCTGGTGACTTTGCGTACAAATACTATCAAGATGGCGCAGACGAATTAATTTATGTGGATCTGGTTGCAAGCCTGTATGGACGTAGCAGCCTTCTGGAGATTGTTAAGTCTACAGCCAGGCGAATATTTATCCCTTTGACTGCTGGCGGTGGCATTCGAACTCTTGATGACATTCGTGCCATGCTTCGAGCCGGTGCTGACAAGGTCTGCATCAATACGGCTTTGTTTGAAACTCCAGAGTTAATAACCGAAGGTTCACGAGTTTTCGGTTCCCAATGCATGGTACTTAACATTGAGGCTAGGAAGGAGCCTGATGGCTCTTGGGTGTGTATGCATACTAATGCACGAGAGAGCAGCGGACGTGAGGTCGTTGATTGGGCTCGCGAGATGGTAGACCGGGGAGCGGGTGAGATTCTACTTACGAGTGTCGATTATGAAGGAACGGGGCGTGGCTTTGATCTGGATTTGATTCAGACAGTGAGTGATGCAGTCAATGTCCCTGTTATCGCCAACGGTGGTGCAGGGAATAGTGAGCATCTCAATCAAGCTGCACGGGCAGTAGGAACTGGCGGCGTCAGTGCCTCATCAATATTTCATTATCATCGCCTTGAAGAGTTGAGTGACGCGATGCTGCATGACGGGGAAGGGAATACGTCATATATTGAACTATCGCGTTCAAAGACGACATCATTCTTAAATGGTCGAATCAAGGCGATGAGTGTTTCTGAGGCAAAGGAACAGCTTGCTGAGAAAGGTATTGAATGTCGTAAACATTCCCCGGTGGCAGTTACTCCCGGTACGACCGGAAATGGTATAGTGTGCGTTGTTGATTATGGTATGGGCAATCTGTTCAACTTGGCACGCTCACTGACGAACCTCGGCGTTGAGTATTTTTTTACATCCTCTCCAGATGATGTTGCATCGGCTGACAAGATTGTTATTCCGGGAGTTGGAGCATATGGTGATGCTATGCAGCGGTTGGACGCTCTTGGCTTGTCCGAGGCTATCCGGGAGCGTGTAAGAGCAGGTGTGCCAGTCCTGGGCATATGCCTTGGAATGCAATTGCTTTTTTCTCGGAGCATGGAGTTTGGTGAAAATGAAGGGCTGGGCCTGCTTCCAGGCACAGTGGAGCTTTTGTGGGGGCCAGATGAACGACAAGAGAGGGCCAAGTTGCCACATATAGGATGGAATCGCCTATGTCTCAACAATGCAATATCGTGGGCCAGTTCAGAGTTGGAAGAATTTCCTGTGGGCGGGCCGGCGTACTTCGTTCACTCATATGTCTGTATTCCAGAGAACCCAGAACATGTGCTTGCCACATCAGAGTACGGTGGTGTTGATTTTTGTAGCGTAGTGAAAAAAGGGTCGGTATGCGGTTGCCAGTTCCATCCGGAACTTAGTGGCGAATACGGGCAACTAATATTGAAGAATTTTTGCTTTAACTCAGGATATTAGAATGAAATTTCCAAAATTATTCAAAGAGCAACCCGCTCCGATGCCGGTACTTGACGGTCAGCTTCCGGATCTGCCGAAAGAGGTCAAGTTCTGTCAGTGTTGTGTAACATCCAACCAACGTCCACGAATCACCTTTGACGAACGCGGTTATTGTAGTGCCTGTCAGTACAATGAAGAAAAAGAGACCGGTATTGATTGGGACGAAAGAGATCGAGAGCTGCGTGATCTGCTCGATAAACACCGTTCAAAGGATGGAAGTTTCGACGTTGTTGTGCCGTCGAGCGGTGGCAAGGACTCTGCCTATGTTGCACACGTCCTGCGTGAAGAATACGGCATGCATCCTTTGACGGTGACGTGGTCTCCATTCATCTATACGGATATCGGTTGGCAGAATCAGTGCAACCTCAACCATAGCGGTATGGACAACATCATGTTCACGCCCAATGGTCTTATTCATCGCAAGTTCTCCCGACTCGGATTCGAGTGTAATGGTGACAACTTCGATTCGTTTGTGTGGGGGCAAAAGGGATTTCCTTTTCACATGGCCGTCAAATTTGGCATTCCGCTTATCTTCGAAGGAGAGAACGGCGATGTCGAGTACGGTGGTAGCATGGAAGGTAAGAACCGAGGTTACCAGGACGTCAGCGACTGGAAAGACTTGTATTTCCGAGGCAACGGTTCAGATGCACTTGCCGAAGTTGGTTTGGAGTACGGTGTGTTCGAGAAAGGCGAGCTCAATGCCTCCACATTGCAGATTTACTCCAATCCGCCAATTGAACAGATTGAAGAAGTTGGGGTTGAGCAGCATTTTTTTTCCTATTATAGGAAGTGGATACCACAAGAAAATTACTACTATGCGGTTGAGAACACCGGCTTTGAAGTGAACCCGGTTCGGTCAGAAGGAACATATACGAAATATGCCAGTCTTGACGACCAGACCGATGGTCTCCACTTTTGGTTAGGCTACTTGAAATTCGGAATGGGGCGGACCACCAGAGACGCTTCTATGGAAGTCAGGTGTAATCATATCACCCGCGAAGAAGCTGTTTTCCTTGTCAGACGTTATGATGGGGAATTCCCGAAGAAGCATTTCAAAACAATTCTCGAATACCTCGACATTGAAGAGGAACGGTTCTTTGAAGTGGCTGATAAATTCCGCACCCCGCATCTCTGGGAAAAAGAGAACGGGGAGTGGAAGTTGAAGCACGTGATTTAATCGGTGCAATTGCCCTAAGGTATATCAATGAATATTCGCGTCATACCAAGGCTTGACATCAAAGGCCCGAATCTCGTCAAGGGGATTCATTTTGAGGGCCTGCGTGTGTTGGGAAAACCTGAAGATTTCGCTCGTATCTATTACGAGAACGGTGCGGATGAACTGTTTTTTCAGGATGCGGTGGCGAGCCTGTACGATAGGAACAGCCTGCATGAGATAGTCAGGAAAACATCCTCGGAGATATTCATACCATTGTGTGTGGGAGGCGGTCTTCGGAGTGTCGAGGATGTGCGTGAAGTTCTCCGTGCTGGCGCGGACAAGGTTGCCATCAACACTGCTGCGATCAGGAATCCACAATTGATTAGGGATGCTTCAATCGCATTTGGCTCATCAACTATTGTGGTTTCCATCGAAGCGGTTGGAAATAGCAAAGGGGGCTGGGAGGCACTCGTTGAATACGGTCGTGAAACAACTGGTGTTGATGCTATCGCCTGGGCAAAGGAAGCTGTAGCTCTTGGGGCTGGGGAATTGATGGTGACCAGTATTGACCGCGAAGGAACTGGTAAAGGTTTTGACCTGGAGCTGACGAAATTGATTGCTGAAAGTGTTTCCGTTCCGGTTATTGCCGGTGGCGGTTGCGGTTCCCCTGCAGATGTCGTCGAGGTCCTTAATATGGGGCGGGCTGATGCTGTGAGCATGGCTTCGGTGTTGCACTACAAGGGAATTGAGCAATTAGCGGACAAGGTCGCTGACGATGATTATGAGCTGGAAGGAAATCTCGAATTCATCAAATCCGGAAAATCTTTTTCAAAAATCAAGCCGTGCACTATAAATGATATCAAGCAGGGGATGGTCGAAAAAGGGCTGTTATGTCGAAATGAGGTGAGCGCATGACCAAAATTGCTGCTGCCATCGTTGATTATGGTCTGGGCAACCTCTTCAGTATTAAGCGAGCCTGCGAAGTTGTCGGATTGTCTGTAGAAGTGACATCTGACGTATCTGTTATGGCCGAAGCCCGTTCCATCATCCTGCCGGGAGTCGGCGCATTTGGCGACGCGATGCAGTCTCTTGACAAACTGGACCTCGTGTCACCTCTTAAGGATCTGGCGCAAAGTGGAAAACCATTTGTTGGAATATGCCTTGGACAGCAACTCCTATTCACGGAAAGCGATGAGTTCGGAGGATACAAGGGGCTCGATATCATACCGGGTACAGTTCGTTACTTGCCTGTGCAGGAGAAGGATGGCAGGAGCCTGAAGGTTCCTCAAGTCGGTTGGAATGGTGTTGAGATTCCTCAAGGCAAATCGGACGATTTTTGGGATAATACGGTGTTGCGGGAAACCGTATCAGGGACATCAATGTATTTTGTTCATTCCTGCTATGTGACGCCGGATGATTCGAGTGCTGTTCTTGGTGAAACGCAGTACGGGGACATCCGGTTCTGTTCTGCTATCCAAAAGGACAATATTTTAGCTTTCCAATTCCATCCAGAGCGCAGTGGTGAGGGCGGACTGACCATATATAGAAAAATATCTGAAATGATAAAACGGAGTAGTGGTGAGTAATTCAAAGACTTTATTCGGCCTTCCCGAGGAAGTTCGTTTTTGTAAGAAATGCGTGTTGTCCAATCAGCGTCCGTCCTCTTACCCCGAATTCAAACATACCAAAGACAGGATCACGCCGACCCTGCATATAGATGAAGATGGTGTTTGTGACGCCTGTCGGTACAACGAGCAGAAGAAACAGCATATCGATTGGGAAGCCCGGGAGAAACAGTTGATCCAACTGTGTGACAAGCATCGCAAGAATAACGGGGAATATGACTGCGTCGTTCCGGGGAGTGGGGGCAAAGATAGCGCAATTGCAGCTCATCTGTTGAAGTACGAATACGGGATGAATCCACTGACTGTTACTTGGCCTCCGATCATGTACACCGATTATGGATATAAAAACTTTCGGAATTGGATCGAGGTCGGTGGGTTCGACAATATTTCGTTTAACCAGAACGGGCGTGCGCACAAGCTGCTGACCCGTTTGGCAATCGAGAACCTATTTCATCCGTTCCAGACGTTTATTCTGGGACAAAAAAATCTCGCTCCCAAGGTTGCCCTGACCTACGATATTCCTTTGATTTTCTATGGAGAATCTGAGGCGGAATATGGGAATCCTATAGCAGAGACGTCTTCTTCTTTGCGTGACAAGTCTTATTACAGCATGAATAACATTGATGAGTTGTACCTCGGCGGTGTCCCCGTCAATGATTTAATCAATGAGCATGGGCTGCGTCTGAACGAGCTTTCCTCCTACTTCCCGGCTGAGGCCGACAAGCTCGCGGCTTCTGACATCGAAGTTCACTACCTTGGGTACTACAAGAAGTGGACGCCGCAGGAAGCATATTATTACGCTGTGGAGAACACTGGTTTTAGTGCTCGCCCGTTCAGGACACAGGGAAGCTACAGCAAATACAATAGCATCGACGATAAGATAGACGATTTGCATTACTACACGACCTACATCAAGTTCGGCATCGGCCGCACGACCTACGATGCCTCCCAGGAAATTCGGAACAAGCACCTGACCCGTGAGGAGGGTGTGGCTCTCGTTCACAAGTATGATGGAGAGTTTCCGGACAGGTATTTCGATGAAATTTTGGAATATCTTGAGATCACTCCTGAGCATTTTGAGGAACTGTGTGATAGGAACCGTTCGCCGCATCTTTGGGAAAAGGTTAATGGGGAGTGGAAACTGAAACACGTAGTTTCCTAGCAAGCGTACTGGTATTGTTATGAACAAGACTTCTGGGACAACCTCCAAGACTGTCGTATTTTTCCCGATACATCAGCCTTCCGCACGGGAAATGTTGCTGACCGCCAAGGCTTTGGTCGATCAAGGTGGGTGCGCCCATTTTCTTGTTATCAATGAGGTCGTAGAGCAAGAGATTGCTCATGTCGGCTCTTGGTTGGAACGGACGAATCTGTTTGAGGAGCCCCCCCTGCAAATGCGAGGCGGCAGCATGCTGCTCTCTCTAAAAACAATAATTGTCAAGACATGGCTTGGCGGTCTGCTTCACACCTTATTGGGGCGAAAAAGCCTGAAGCAGATGGTACAAACTGATTTGGCTCGCCTGACCAAAGAGTATCTAGTTATCTCACAGGTCCTGGAGAAGATTAATCCAGGTGCTGTCGGACTTGTGGCGGATAGATATAGCCATTATGAGCCTGCCGTCCTTAAATGGTGTGAGGTGCATGGCGTTCCGTCATTCATCCTGCCCGTTGCAATCCTTGCCGGGCCGGAAGATATTCCCCTTCTCCGCACGGGTGAACAATTCCGTGCCTCTGATTATCCTGATTTGGTTGAAAGGTTTCCGCAGCAGCGAGCACTCAACTCGATCAAGGGATGGGATTGTTTCTACTACCCACCATGGAGGATGCTTGCTCTTCATGAGTTCGGTACTCTTTCAAGCCAACCATGGGTTGTGGGAGGAGGTTTGAGCACGAAGGTCCTGGTGGAAGGAAATAATGCTCGTGACATTCTTCTCCGACATGGTTGCCCGGAAGAGAAGATCGCTGTGACGGGGATGGCTTGCCATGATGCCATGCATACGGCTTATATCGATAGGGGAGCATTGAAGCACGACATCAGGGAGGAGTATGGTATTGCAGAAGGAGAAAAGATACTCATCTACTCTCTCCCACCGTACTATGTTCACGACATGATGACGAAGGATGAGGAGCGCGCCGATATTGATGATGTGTTCTCCATGATCCAGGAGTTACCGGTGAAATGCCTTGTCTCCCTACACCCCAAGCAGTCCCGAAAGGATTACGAATTTCTTGAAAAGAAATATGGTGTTCATATTCTTAATCAGCAATTGAATCATGTTCTTCCCGCTGCGGATGTCTTCCTGGTTGGAGGGCTTTCATCGACCCTAATGTGGGCGATTCTTTGTGCTATCCCGACATTTGTGAAGTCTGCTTTTGATATAAAGTTTAGGTATTACGATAAGGCAGGGCTTGATTATTTCCAGAGCACTATTGAATTGCGAGCCAAACTAGATAGTTTGTTAAGTAATGAGACTTTATATCAGGAAGAGGTGGAACGCTTGGGTGAAGTCGCACCGTACATGGGGCGTTTTGACGGGAATTGTCGGCAACGGATAGTTAATTTGATGCTGGCCCCAATAGCATAACCCTTCTGTATGAATATGACTGATAAAATGAGATATATCCTGTTTTTCCCCACTTACCCTGTGGCTGTTCACGAGATGATTCTCATCGCACGAGAAGTTGCCAAGCGGGATGTGACACCATTATTCCTGATAACCAATCAAGATGCGTCTGATGCCATGCCTCCGAAAGAGGCGTGGTTTGAGACGGTTGAATTAGAATTCACGCCAAGGAAAAACAGTAAACACGCCCCGAACCTTATCGGAAAGGTGAAACAGCAAATTGCTCGTATCCCATGGGTAGATGAGTTGTGGTCACGAAGATACAGCGTACGCACGTGGAATAATTTGGATGCATTGGTCAAAGACGAAGTAGTACAACTCAAACGGGAATATGAACGCCTTGAGAAAGCTCTGGGTGGATATGACATCCTGGCAGTCACAACAAATGCAGTGGATAGAACGGTTAACTATTCACAACCGCTATTTAAGCTTTGCAGGGAAGAGGGAATTCCGTGTTGCCTTCCTCCTATTTTTCAGACTGTTCGTGATGATACGCCACCTCCAAACGGGCAGTTGAGTTCTTACCTCTTTTCCGGTTTGCTGGAAAAATATGAATACATGGGGTGGCGTGACTCCAGCGGACGAATTGGTTTTAAGGTTCCGCCCTACAAGTTGATCGCCATGGATACTCTCGGGATGCTTCCAGACCGATATGGAATCCGGTACGGAGTCTCTCCTTATATATTTGTCGAAGGAGAGAATGGTAAGAATATTAGGCTGGAAATGGGACACCCTGTTAATAGGGTCATTGTCACCGGAATGGCCAGCCTGGATAAGTTGCATACGACATTGGCCGGAAAAAGTGACCTGCGGCATGTTATTGAAGACAAGTATGGCGTGCAGAAAGACGACAGAATCTTGATCGTGGCTCTTCCGCAGGGCTATGCACATGGAACCGTGACCCTGGAAGAAGAACAAGAGAATTTTGACAACCTGTTCGAAATGTTGCGTGGCGTTCCGGCAAAGCTACTGGTATCTCTTCATCCGAGAGTCAGACTGTCAGATTATGCGTATATAGAGCGAAAATACGGAGTGCGATTGTTGGAAGAGCGACTCTACAATATACTTCCTGTTGCGGATTTGTTTTTAGCCGACTGGAGTTCAACTACGTTGATGTGGGGGGTGTTATGTCAGATCCCGACATTTGGCTACATCTCTCCGTCTAGCGTTGACGAAATCATGCACGGTCTGCCGGATGTATTTATGAGCTCGGACATAGAAGCTCTTGGCGATGAGATTTACCGGGCGTGCTCGTTTGACGAGGTATATGGCAGGCATGTAGAGCGATCGATAGCCGATGCTGCAATATGGGATGTATTTGATGGAAAGAGTACTGCAAGAATCGCAGATAATGTCATTAAGCTTGCAGGAATTGACGGTAATTATGCTGGCTAGACTCAAAGCGCAATTATTGCAAGAATGAATGGTGGGATTTGAAGGAACAGTCTTTCTTCGTGAAGAGTAGCAAAGCAGTGTCATACATATTCAATGAATCAACAGCTGGAAGCACATATGACAAATTATCTGGAAACCAAGACCAACCCACACCTGAAGAGCATTGTCATTCGGGATCCCGGGCCTTTATTTATCGAGCATTTCGGCGAAGCCTATACCACATACCGAGAGCTGTGGGCAAAGTGTGGCACCGGTCAGGAGGCGCCGAAGTTTCCGATTCATCTGGATCTGGATTTCGTTGATGCCTGCAATCTTCGTTGCCGGTTTTGCATGGAGCATGAGCGAGGATGGACAGGGGCAAAAATGAATCCAGAGTTGCTAACCAAAATTCTTACCGAAGCCAATCAGCATGAATCCTTTTATTCATTGAATCTAGCTCCGACGACGGAAGCGTTCTACTCACCGAAAGAATTTATTAAAACTTTGGATATTATTGAAGAGTTTGAGCGCCCGTTAGATATATTTCTGCACACAAATGCAGTGGGGTTGAAGGGTAAGGTTGTGGATCGCCTGTTGAATAGTCGGGCAACCTGGATCTGTGCGTCCATGGAGGGTCTTTCCAATGAAGCCTATCAGGAAATGTGCGGGGTCCCTATTGATGCTGCTCGTGACAATCTGATTGCGTTTGTGAAGGCTCGAGATGCTGCAGGTCGGGTCTTTCCCCGGGTGCGTCTGAGTATGGTGGTTGGCCCATCTAATCATCATGAGCGGGATGCATTTATCGAATTCTGGGAGCCGTATGTGGATATTATCGAATTTCAAGACATCGAAGCCACTCCGGCAATGATGGAAGGACTGCCTTACCGACGGCTCGATCCCATGCCGTGCTCTGATCCTATGCGGAGAATGTTGATCCGTCCCGAAGGTGACGTATATCCTTGCTGCGCATTCCCGCCTCACAGAGGGGAGGTACAATTGGGCAGTGTCGTTGAGCGGACTATAGAGTCCATCTGGCAGGGATCAATGCTTGAGCGTCTTCGCAAAGGAATGGCAGGCGGTAACTTGAAGGAGTTTCCGTCATGTCATGCCTGCATAAATAGTCATTATGAGTACAGTGAATGACGATTAACCGGAGTGCGTGGCTTGTACGAGATGTATATAGGCTGTGAAGGGGGACTTTGATGATACAAAGGCTGTACTGGTTCTGGAAAATTCCACGGCTCGGGCCCGATATTTTGACGACGCATTTCCTTTTGTATTTTAAGAAGACTGCTCGTTGGATTTGCGCTAGGAAGTTCAAAAAATTTGGGGCGGGGTCTGAATTCAGGCCTTTTGCTTATGCCGTTGAAACACACCGGATATCCATAGGAAATAACGTCACGATCCGCTCCGGAACCCACCTGTATTCAAACGACTTGCAGCGAGGGGCGATCACCATCGAGGACGATGTTGCAATAGGTTCTGGAGTTCACGTCTATACTGATAACCATAAATATGATGATCCGGGAGTGCCGATTCAGGACCAAGGGTATCATTACGCCCCAGTCCGTATTTGCAAAGGGGCCTGGATCGGAGCCGGGGCTATTATTCTTTGTGGCGTGACTGTCGGCCAGAACGCAGTCGTCGGAGCCGGTTCCGTCGTTACGAAAGACGTTCCGGATTATTCCGTAGCTGTAGGTGTGCCCGCCAAGGTTATTAAAAAGGTCACGAGGGGATGAATACTTCCAGTCCTTTCAGGCTTGCCTTTCCCTCTTTGGATGATGAGGCAATTTATTTCCATACCAGTACAATGGTTGTTCCTAATATACTTACTATTATTTGTAGATAAACGGCGATATTTAAGACTTGGAAGTCTCTATGGCGATCAATTGTGAAGAGTTGCTCATTGTTCCGTACGAGCTTGCGAAACGCCTTGCCAAAAACTGAATCTGACGTTTGGTGTGATAACTGAAGAGATAGTGGGAACAGTTGTCCAAACTGACAAAAAACGCCCTGCCAGTTTGCTGGACGGACTTGATCCAGATGTCAGGGCGCAGGTTGAACGGTATTCTTCGTCTTAAGCCGAATCCCTTTTCCAAATGAATGGGAGTATACGCCATGGTTCATTGCAGAAGGCAATGATACAGCGAATCAAAATAGGCAGGATGTCGTGGTTTACGGATAGCGTGTTGCGCAGAGAATACTGAGTCTGTCCTAATATCTCATCCGGTCACGCGGTGAGCGGGCGGTATCTATCAAGAAAAATATAGAGCATGTCCTGTTTGTAATCCTACAGCTTACGATGAGTTCCTTCTTCGTAGACTCGATACCCTTTCTTGTCGCGAAGCAGGTCTTCGTAAAATCTTTTATTCGTTTCAAGTTCTTTGCCGAGATAGGTGGCTTCAGGGAGCTCATATTGTCTATACGGAAAGATCTTATTTACAATCCCTTGCATCAATCTCCGCCATAGCATTCCTCCCCCACGTAACCGTCTTAGCAGTCGAAAGGTGGTTTGCGTAATCTTGTCCATAAATGTCAGTTCCGAGTACTTGGTTTGATCTTTGCTGACTATACCCTTGTGGGTCAGTATTGATTGCATCAACGTATTAAATGTGACGTCATTGCTATCTATTGACTTAGCGCCAAGGTTCTTTAGAAAAGATTCTTTTGCAAAGGTGAGTTGCATTGCAAGTTGAGAATATGAAACGTTATATCGTCTCCCTTCATCAAATATGGCTGTAAATCTTTTGCACAGATCTTCGCCGATTCCCCATATTTCTTGTGCGAATTTGAAGTGGCGTATGTTCTCTAAAGGAACAACGACAACTTTAGAAAATGAATCGGCGTGTAAAGATATGAGTTTTTCAAGATTGAAAGCGTCAGCATTAAAAATATCCAGTCGTCCTGGGCGAACAAACTGTGTGATATTTTTATACTCCGTATCATTTAGAAAAAAAGATTCTGGTTTTACAACATGCCCTTGATGGACCACCTGTTGATACACATCACGTAAATATGCTTCGGGCTCTCTGACGGTTATCAAGATCGTGACATCTTTTCCAAATGATCTAAGCAAATTTTCGCAGCCAGATTCCCAGTATTCGGGGTCCCATTCAATCAGTTGCTCCAGTGATATAAACAGATTTTTGGCACTTTGAATCTTTGTTTTTAAGTCGGTGTTGCTTTCACTGGTCTGGCGGTGCTTGGAGAGTTCTTGTAGCTCTTTAATGAGATAAGGATCATTAAACGACTCTACTATTCCCATATTTTCTAAAATGGGAAATATGTGTCTTTGTAGAGATGTCGTCGCTGTTTTCCCTAGTCCAACATGAAGAACAATCATAGTACCACCTAGGTTTGAAAATCTAACCGTATCTTAATTGAGAGCCTCTCGTACAAAATCAAAATAAAACTGAGGTTGATAGAATGTACAGCGGCTTGGTTTATGTCCCATTTTTGGGACGTATGCGTTTCCATAAAAATGGAAATATTCGCCATGGTTTCTTGAAAAATGCTCTGACATAATAAATCCATATTGGGAGTATGTCGTGGTTGGCGGACAGGATGTTGCGCAAGTAATATCGTGTTGTGGCCCAATGCTTCATCAGGTCAAGTGGAGAGCGGGCGGCATCCTTCAAGAAATTGTAGAGCATTTCTTTTTCGTATTCCCGCAATTTCTGCCAGAAGACTTCATCGCTGAAGGCCGTGCGGTTGTACTGAATCTCCGGGGCGTGCCAGTTGTTGCAGAGTCGTGTGATGAATTCGACTTCGCTGAACGTCATGCCGATGTGGCCGTCAGCCTTGGCGTCATCATAGAGCGGAGCGCCTGGCAGAGGCTTGATTACGGAGAATCGGCGGGCCGGGTATTTGACCCTGCGAAAGAGGTCTACGGTCTGGCGCAGAGTTTCATCCGTCTCTCCCGGGTAGCCATATATCAACTGAACCTTGATAGGTAGGTCGATGTCCCGGCAGATGGTGAGGATATCCTCTATCTGTTTCGGGGTGATTTTTTTCTTCATATGCTCAAGAATTTCCGCGCTGCCGGACTCGATGCCGAAACCGACGCAGACACAGCCGGAATCCTTCATCTCCTGGAGCATTTCTCTGTTGACGAGATTTATACGTGCCTGAGCATCCCAAAACAAATCCAATTTTTTCAGTCGGGTGCATATCTCCGCCACCCTGTCTTGCGAGATGACCAGGAGTTCATCTACAAAGTGAACTCCTTCAATTCCGTAGTTTGTCTGTAGAAATTCAATTTCGTCGAAAATTGAGTCGAGCGAGCGCAGTGAAATGCCGTGTACAGACTTCGAGCAGAAGCTGCATGAATACGGGCAGCCTCTGGCCGTGATCATGGGGGCGATTTTGAACTCGGTATAGTCGTCCATGACCACATCCATCATGCCGGTGTGGCGGACATAAAAATCCATATCGAAGAGTTCGTAGCTCGGCATGGGGAATTGATCGAGATCCTTGGGCAGCTTGCGCTGGGAGGTTTCGATTATGGCTCCGTTGTCATCCTTGTATGCCAATCCATTAATGTCAGCGAAAGACTTTCCCTGCATGATTTCGAGCATGGTTTCTTCGCCCGGTCCCAGTACACAACCGTCTGCTCCGGTCTCGTTGAGGACCAGTTCGTGTGAATGGGTGGAGAGGGGACCACCGACAAGGACCGTGGCATGGCTGCGCTGTTTTATATCCGTAATGAGGCGCTGAATGTAGAGATACTGTGTGACGATGCCAGAAATGCCGATATGGGTGAACTGGTCGAGATAACCGGATTCAAGTTTTTCGAGAACTTCGGTGTAGCCTATTCTTTCTGCATAGATATCCCATACTGCGACATCATGTCCTTCCTGCTGCAGATATGCGGCGATGTAGCCGAGTCCGAACGGAAAGAGGTAGCGCAGAGAGGTGTCGTTGCTTGTCTCGAATTCGAAGGCTGCGTTGATCAGTAAAATTTTCATCTGTGGTCTCGTTTCTGGCTCTGTGAAATGTTCATCAATCATCGATGTCGACTCGGTAACGGTTGAACCAGAAAGGTTTCCCTTTTTTGGAGAGCATGACATCGGCGGCGTCTGCATCTGTACCCTTGAAGGCTCGAATGTAGAGTTCGGTGGTATCCATGGTTCGCTCGATTCGGCCAAAGCCTGCTTCTTGCAATCTGGATCGGATATCCTCGAACTCGAATCGACGATTAATCAGAGGCGCAAAGTGATCGTGAAGCTGGTTTAGGCATACAGGATTATTGCCTGCGCGTTGTTTGAGGAAAACCATGCGCTCTTTCTGATCGGTGATGGCGTTGTAGTACATGCGGTCCTTGAAGAGTTCAAGGTCCTCATCAAGGGAGAAGGATTCGCGCCCATAAAGATAGAGAAAAAGTACGCCGCCATCAGTCACTTTGCTGACCACCGAATCGAACGCCTTGTTGAAGCTCTTGCAGTGGTGGATGACGCCGTAGCTGAAAACCATGTCGAATTTTTCTCCGCCTAGAACGTTGTCCAGCTCTTCGAGGGGGGAGAGATGAAAGATCTTGTCTACCGGGAAGCTCTCGATGGCATCGCGAGTGGAATTGACGGCGATTTCGTTGATGTCGACACAGGTCATGTTTGCACCGAGTTGGGCCAGTCCGTAACTCCAACGGCCACTACCGCACCCGGCGTCAAGGATGGATTTACCTTTGAACCATTCCGGTTTGAGCAGGAGCATTTCATCACACAGGATCGAGCCGATGTTCTCCTTGAACCAGGTGTCCGATAGCATAAATTGCCCATCTGCCAATTCTGTCCACTGGTGCTTGAATGTTTCCACCGTCTGGTTGGAGCCGATATCCAACGAGTTCTCTGGGTCCTGGACGGCGTTGAAAAGGAGGCGATACAGCGTGTCTATCTCTCGCTTTTTCTTTTGGGGACCTATCTTGCCAAGTGTCTTTTTAAGATTATCGACTATCTGATCTGATAGGACTTTTCTCAGAGCGATTTTCAATTGTAATACTATATTCATATCCGCCCCCTCCCAAGGAGAGCTTCACTGCGCAGTGTGGGTCTAAAAGGAAATGATTTCACTGACTATACGCTTGCCCGCTTGCCCGTCAAATGGTGAGCAGAAAAGGTTGCGGGCATCATTCCGTTGTTTTTCGTCTGTATGTGGTGCGTTGAGGTAGTCGTGAATGTATGTTTCGAGTTCTTTGAAATTGTTGGCGAGCTTGGAGCACCCAGATTGCATGACGGGTGTGTAGTGTGTTGTCTGGAAGAGTTTTTGTATTAGAATAGTGTCGAGATCGCCGCCAAAACCGATGTTGATGACCGGCGTATCAAAACAGAGGGCATCCAGTGTGAGTGTGCTGGGGCCGGTGCAGAGGATGTCCGAGTGATGCAGCAGGTTGATCAGTTCGTCCAGATCGGTGGCTCCTTTGGTGTCGGAGTACTTACTGGAAGGGCGAACAATAACATTTTTCAGTTCGTTCAGATGGCCGATCATTTCTTTCCAGTAGATATCGAGGGGGTGGGGCCTGATGACCAATGCCACATTGCCGTATTTTCCTGAGCTGACTTTGGAAGCGAGCTCTTCCAGAAGCTGGGGTTCCTGAGGGCTGATTCGTTTGGGGTAGGCTCCGTAAAACAACAGCTTTGCCTCAGGGTCAGCCCCGATGGAGGAGAGAAATTCTTCGCGTGCAAGGAGGTGTTGTTCCTTGTTGCGGAAAGTGTCCCAGTGCGCTGCGCCAACAACTTCGATGCGGTCTTCCGGCAGGTCGTGATATCGAACCAGCTCGTCCTTCATGGGGCGATTCCAGACCATGAACCTTGAGATGCCATGGGGGATCGGACCTTTGTTGGTCGGGTGATCCCAGCTGTTTATATAGGCAATGACCGGGATGCCCCGGCGAGTCGCCTCTTGGCAGATGAGATACCCCATGGTGCATTGGGGAAAAGCGATGCAGACTGTATCGAAATCGTTTGCATCGAATATGTCACGCAGCCAACTGACATGCCCCCAGAAGCGGGAGTTGATAGTTTGTTTCACCATGTTGAAGACCTTCGGACTTTCCGGGAGCATCCAAGGTCCGTACTCCTTGATGCCGACATCTTTGAACCGTTCGTGCTTCCAGAGGTCTTTTTTTATTTCCAGGGTTGAAAAGTCGGAGAGTTCGCTGAAACGATAGAGCATATCCTTGTGGAGTGATTGTAGCATGGAGACTTTGGTGTTTTCCATACCTCCTGAAGCAAGTTGCACGAGTGTGTCGAGCTGTGGCTTCTTCTTGAAGTCGGCGAGGGCGGCGCTCAGCGGAGTGGGGCGCCCCAGATAGACCCAATCTACGTGGGGGTTACCACTGGCCTGGATGAACTCCTGATGCTCACGTGAATCGGTGGCCAGCACGAACGAATGCTCCTCACATTTCTGCAGTTCATCCCAAATGGAAGTGAAAAGAAAATTGCGGGCTGAAAATGGGTCCAAAAGAAATATGCCTGTTCGTTTCGTGTGTTTCACTGAGGTGTCCTGCTCCTTGGTGGTATTGCTGTCTGAAGGCGGTCAGCAGACAAGCTGCTGGATAACTCCGCTAGCTGACGGCAGCGCGGTTCATGAGCCATTCGCACAACTCAAGGTCGAAGGGTTCATCAATATCCGTGGAGACATCCCGTGCCATTTCATAACCGATGGTCGTGTCGCCGTAGAGGCTGTCTTTTTCTAGCAAGCACTGTGTGGTGAATGCGTAGATGGCACCATTGCGAGCGTAGTACGTCGGTTTCTTTTGGCGGAGGTTGTCTGTTTCCGGATAGTCTGTGACGGCGACGAGCCTGCCTTCTTCCAATTTCATGGCAGAGGCCGGACTGTAGTTGTGCGGGATGGGTACCGTACTCACCAGCGAGTCTGCTTCTGACTGAGTGAACAGAGTCATGGCCTCGTCAATGTGTCGGGGTGTGCGCAGCGGTGAGGTTGGTTGCAGCAGGATGATAGCATCGGGCACGTATTGTTCATGCTCCTCAAGCCAGAGGACAGCGTGTTGGATGACGGGTAGGGCCGGAGTTGTATCTTGCGCTAATTCGTCGGGGCGGGTGAAGGGAGTTTCCGCTCCGAATTCCCGGGAGACAGCGAGGATGTTCTCGGAATCCGAGCTGACAATAACGCGGTCTACCCATTGACTGCCTAAGGCTGCTTCAATGGTGTGGGCGATAAGCGGTTTTCCGGCAAGAAACGTGATGTTCTTGTTGGGTATTCCCTTGGAGCCGCCGCGGGCTGGTATCAGCGCGAGTATCTTCATGGGTGTCTCTAGTAGCAAATTCGTTTTTGGGCTGAAATGGTGCCTATCTCAGCCAGGATGTCTGCCAGCTTGGTTCCCGCATCGCCTGTGCCGTAAATATCGCTTTGCGGGTATTTGCCGTGGGCCACCTGTTGCTTGATGGTCTGGAGAATGGCATCGGTATCGGTGTCCACGAAAATGATGTTGTCGCCATGCATCCTTCCGTTCTGTCGTGTTCCGATGTTGACAGCCGGAACGCCAATGAAGGCACCCTCACGGAGGGCGCTGCTGGAGTTGCCGACCGCGCAGGCACAGAGATCCATGAGTTTGATGTAGTGATCGATGGGCAAGTTGATGAAAAGGTTCAGCCAGCTTGCGTCATTTTGTTCGCGGTATGTTCTGATGCCTTTGGAAATCTCGTCGGTTCCGGCATCGGCGTTGGGCCAGAGCATGATTACTGGCATACCGGTTTGCGACAGGGCGTGCAGGAGTGTTTCCACATTATTTCTATTGGTACCGTATTCTGTGGTTACCGGGTGCAGCATGGCAAGGATAAACGGCTCCCTTTCAATGTCAAAGCCGGGGCCGAGTCCTTTGTATTTGGCTACGAAATTGCCTTGATCAATGCGGTCTCCATTTCTATGGTCCTCGATAATTTCTTTTACCACATCCATACGTGGGCACCCCACATTGAATACCATGTCAGGTTCCTCACCGAGTTTGATAATGCGCTGGCGGGCATCCTCATTGGCTGGAAAATGGACGTGGGCTAGTTTGGTCACGGCGTGACGAATACTTTCGTCGATTGTTCCGGACACTTCGCCGCCCATGGTGTGAGCTAGGGGGATGTTCATGTACGAGGCTGCTACGGCCGGTGCCATGATATCGAACCGGTCACCTACTACAATGACGAGATCGGGGAGCAGGTTGTTGAGGACCATGGTCATTTCGATGATGCCGAGGCCAGTTGATTTTGCCATAGTCGTGGGGTTTTCGCCCTCAATTACCATATGGAATTTGGCATCGATCTCGAATCCGTCATCTATGACCTGTTGCTCGATGTTGCCGTATCGGTTGAGAATCGCGGCTCCTGCAAGCGTCACCTGGAGTTGCAAGTTCGGGTGACGCTGGATAGCGCGCATTATCGGTTTGCAGCTGGAGTAATTAGCTCTGCTGCCGATATATACACAGATTTTTTTCATGGTGTTTTCCTTGCGTACATGCGGAGATTTTTCCCATGTCCCGAGGCGTTGATGTAAAATTGGAGGGCGTCCATATGGTCCGTTATCAGGGCCGTATCGCTGCCAGTTTTTTCTTCAAGGAACCAGAGCCAATCGCTGATGTCAAGGCCCTGTGTTTCCCAGTGAATCACTTCAAGCCCCACAGATTCCAGAAGCGTGGTTAGGGTCTCTGGCGTGAAATAGGTCAGATGGTGGGTGGGCCAGATGAAATGTGCATTTTGTTCGCCGAGGAGCTGTCGGGAAGCGGAATTGTAATTGGGCACATATATGAACACACAACCATTGTCGTTCAGGTGTTCTACTGCGTGTGTCAACATGCCCTTGGGATTGACCAGGTGCTCTAGGACGTCGTAGAATGCAATGGCGGAGTATTTGTGCTCTGGTGAGAACTTTTCAATGGAAACGTTCTCCACAGGTAGTCCCCGTTCACAGGCAAAGGCCGCGGCAGATGGATTGAGCTCGATTCCTTGGCATTCCCATCCGTTCTCCATGGCCGCTTCCACTACGAATCCGGTTGAGCAGCCGATTTCCAGAAATGTTTTGGGCAATGCGGGGTCGTGGAATTTTTCGATGGCAGCGGCTCGTTCAGTGCCAAATCGTTCCTTGCGGTAGGCGTGGCTGTCTTCGCCAATCCGTTTTACAATCTCCTGATACTCTTCGCTCTGGTATAT
Source organism: Pseudodesulfovibrio sp. (assembly GCA_022712855.1). Taxonomy (GTDB): domain Bacteria; phylum Desulfobacterota; class Desulfovibrionia; order Desulfovibrionales; family Desulfovibrionaceae; genus Pseudodesulfovibrio. The sequence goes on from JAFLJT010000310.1 coordinate 72,205, forward strand.
TTCCTGGTATTTTTCGTCGTCAAAGACCGGGTTGACATAGATGGTTTCACAGCTGGAACACTGGACGATATCCAGTCCATCCTTGACAAACTGCGGTGAGTGCTGGTCGCCATCACACACCGGGCAGGAGCGCGTCTTGAGGAATTCATCCAGTTTGTCTGGGGAACTCATGAGCGACTGGAGGGCAGCGTTTCGGTTCTCAATCAAGTGGTCGTATGATTTGTTCGGCCTCAATTGGTCGAGGTCTATTCTCTGAGATTCGAGTATTGGATTGTAATCTATTTTCATGCTGTATGCTTGGTTATATGGTGCCTGGAATGGGACTACTGAGTATCCAAGTCCTGCCAGGAAATGAACGTATTTGCTGTAATTGTATTGCGGACAGTCATTCCGATAATTTCTTTGTATCGGTTGGCCTTGATGCCGTTTCCTGGCTTTTTATAGGCGAGGTCGGATTCGGCGATGACTTCTCCTGCTTCCAGGGTGCGGTTTGCCACGATACTTTTTTCAAAGACCTGTTTCATGTCCTGTAATTGGATTGCCTTGGTATCCTTGTCGATGGATGAGGACAAAGCTGTCTCCACTTCGCGGATGGCATTAACTAAAGTGGTGAATTCCTCAGGTGTGGCTGAAAGCCGAGCGTCCGGTCCGTACATTTCCTTGCTCAGTGTAAAATGCTTTTCAATGACCATAGCGCCCCTGCATACAGCGGCTAGGGGTACGGCAATGCCAGCGGTATGATCGGAGAACCCGGTGCGAAGGGACGGATATCGTTCCTGCATATGAGCAAGGACGTTGAGGCCTGCATTTTCAGGGAGACACGGATACTCGGACGTGCACTGCATGACGACGATATCTCCGGCACCCTTATGCAGGGTGGCAATGGCTTCGTCCAGTTCGGTCCAGGTGCTCATCCCGCTGGAGAGGTAGATTGTTTTACCTGTGGTAGCAAGCTTCTCCAGCAGGGGAAGGTTTGAGACCTCACCTGACGCCACTTTATAGGCCGAGACCCCAATGTCTTCCAGAAGGTCAACTGCCTCCAGTGAGAACGGTGAAGACATGAACGAAATGTTGCATTCTTTCTCGGAAAATAGCTTGAGTTCTAACCACTGGTCGCGGCTAAATCCTGTGCGATCAAAGTATTCTTTGCGGCTCTCATCTTTAAAATAAGGAGGATTAGGCGCTGAAGGCAGGCTTTCGGCGTCGAAAATATGGGTCTGAAATTTGACTCCATCCACTCCACAGTTAGCGGCAGCACGGATAAAAGCCTTTGCCAAACCCATAGAACCTTCATGAGTGTTCCCAATTTCAGCAATGATTTCTATCTGTTTCATATTCAGACTCGATGTGGTTGATCTGATGCAATTGTTATTATCTGCGAAGGCAGAGGGCTTCGTTGCGCAATCAGCCGAAGGTTAATAGAGATGGCCAATCTTGGCAATGAATCCGATGTTGCATACTTTACAATTTGCCACGCTCTGGATACCACTGATTTAATGATTACCATCTGAAACTGCAAGGCCTTAGTTCATTCGGAAAAATGATTTAGGCTTGCGCTATTCGCATAATATGAAAAAACGGATTGGTCGCAGCCTCTGAGAGAATAATGAAAAATAAAAATAACATTGTATTGCTGGGTTTGTTGTTCCTTGTCTTGTTGACTCTCGTCTATGCTGTCTACATCTACGCTGTAGTCAATAGCGATGTCGGAGGTCGATATATTGCATTGTTGCTATTGGTTGGATGTGCTCTTGGCCTAATCCTTTGGCGTGGGAATGACGTTGTGAAGCAATATTGTTCAATTGTTCTCGTCAGCATTTTTGTCGCCGCCTATCTGGCTGAAGTATATCTCGTTATGAGCCAAGATAGTCGGCAAAAGCAGGCGGAAAAGCTTGGTGTAGAGTTTGACATACGGCATCCTTTGGATTTCAAGCTCGACTACCAAAAGAGCAACGGGAAGATTCATTATATTTATCAACTGGCACGGATCGGTAAGGACATTGATTGGAAACCTGAATTGCACCCATTGGGCTTTCCTTCCGGTACAATGGTATTCGGAAAAAATGAAGGTGGACAGTATCCTGTGTATCAGCTTGATGAGCGAGGGTTTAACAATCCTCCAAATAGCTGGGGAAAGGATAACGAAGCGTTGGTTGTCGGTGACTCTTTTGCGTTTGGTTATGGAGTTCCCCAGCCGTACGATGTCGGTGGATTCCTTCGGGAGTCCGGTGTTGCCACCTTGAATCTTGGTATATCAGGTAATGGGCCCCTCAGTGAATTGGGCTGTCTTGTCGAATATCTTGCTCATGTCAAACCGAAAGCTGTTTTCTGGCTCTATTACCCGAACGATTTAGTCGACCTGAGTAATGAATTGGAAAATCCTTTCCTGTCAAAATATGTTGATACAGAGTATTCTCAAGATTTGTTTGGTCGTCAGGCCGCAGTTGATGGCGTGGTGTCTCGTATGCTCGGAACTATGGGGAAACGGGATATGGAAAGGTATAAATATCATAGATATGCCGAAAGCCCGTTGGTTAATATTGTTAAGCTGAAAACACTTCGGGGGGCATTACGTTCTCTCTCTGTAAAAAGAAAAGGCACGGAAGCGCATAAGGAGTGGAAGCTGTTTTCAAGCGTCTTGGCACGTGCAAAATCCTTATGTGAGGTTAATGGAGCCAAACTCATTTTTGTCTATCTACCGGAATGGGCCGAAGTTGGTAAGGGGGAGGTTGATAGGGAGAAGGTGCTGGCTGTCGCTTCAGGCCTTGGGATCAAGGTGTTGGACTATTCGCGAAACGTCTATGATCATCCCGACCCCAAGTCATTGTATTCCCTTCGCTACAATTCTCACTTCAATGCCGAGGGTAACAGGCGGTTGGCGGAGTTCCTGGCAGGTGCCCGGCAGTAGGGTGAGAGTTTTTCTTTAATGAAACATCCATGGTAGGCTGCTGCATGCTAGTGCTACCAATACATTATAGACAGAGTTAAGCATATATGCTCTTTTGCCCTTGCGACCAAGAGGGGGGGGCTTTAGCTCATCTGAATAGGCTGAAGTGCTTTCACAGAAGAGGCATAACTCAACAAAATGATGCGTCATTAGAGAACTACAGCCTCGCTCGGACAAATTATTTTAAATAGGTTTGAATATGAATCGAGTACTTGTTCTGGGTGGTAGCATCCGTGCGAAAGCTAGCAATCGCGGAATGATTCTTGAGATGGCGTCCGAAGTCTCTGACGTTGCCGAGTATCAGGACGTTGTCAGAGAGAGGCTTTCCAGCACTGTCTTGTGCAACTCGGAAATCATCGCCGGTGCCGCCTTGGTTGGTGCTCGACTGTCTGGAGTTCACGTTGATTACTTCCCTCTTTGCCATCTTTTCCCCCAAAAAGATCGACGGTTGTTCGACTTGATGGTGGAGGGCGACGACTCCGCCCTTGCCCAGTTGGATACCCTTGATATCGATGAAGACGCCTTGAATGAATTGCTGGCAGCCCTTGATGCGAGTCAGGGGGTTGTTTTGGCCACGCCTGTTTACTTTGGTGATCGCTCATCAGTCGCCAACAAGTTTCTGCAATTGGCGACAGTTCGGGAGCGCGTCCTAAACAAGGTTTACGGGGTTGTTTCTGTCGGTGCGAAGCGAAATGGTGGTCAGGAGACCTGCAATATTTTTAGTTTGTATGAAATGCTTCACCAGGGAACTTTTGGCGTAGGCAATGGGATGCCAACTTCGCAATACGGTGGGACCGCTGTTGGTGGCGACCTCGGGAAGGTTGTCGCAGATGAATGGGGGCTGGCTACAGCCCTTGGGACGGGAGAGCGTGTCGGGCAGGTGTCTCGCATGGTCACCAAGGGGTTGCAGAGCCCGGTGGAAGCAAAGACAAATGTTGTTTTTCTGCTTGCGATGGACACCAAAGCCGGGAAGCTCAAAACGCATATCGACAGCCTCATTGCGGAGGCTGGTTCCACATTGGATGGGGTTGAGTTTTCTGCCATCAATCTGGTCGAGCATGATATTTACCGTTGCCTTGGTTGTAAATCATGCCCCAGGGATGGCGATACTGAGTGCGATCATCCGCAGTGCATCATCAGGAATCCAGACGACTATCTTGAGACTGCCCGTGGAAAATTATTAGGGGCTGACGGGGTTATTGTATGCGGTATCAACCCATCAGACATCGGTGATCTTGTTACCCGGTACCAAGTCTTTACGGAACGGATGCGCTCAGTCAGGCGTAATAATTATGAGTTGAGCAATACCCTTTTTGCAGGGCTTTGCTATCATGATTTCAGCGCGACGATTAATCCCATCCACTCTCTCAAAGTCATGGTTTCTTACATCCGACACAACACCGTCATGCATAAGCCGATTGAACTATTCGAGTATGATGGTGCGCTTCTGGACTCTGGAGCCAAAGGCGTTGCCGGATTTTGTGAAGCTGCTTCAATACTGGCTGCGGGCAAAACGCAAGTGGATATCCCGAAGACTACGTACCGTGCGTATGGCGAAGGGGGCGGATATGCTCAAGACGAAAGCAGCCAAGATTAACAGGTTTAAGGTTTTATAACCGTTTTAGTGATGCTCCTCGTGCTTAAAGAAATATACAAATCGGCAGTAAGTATCAGAGCCTATCCGTTAGTCGTGGGATTAATCCTGGCGGCTGTCATTGCGTTCGGCTTTATCTTTTACCCATCAGCAATAATTAAATATTTCCCTGAGGCGTTTTTTGGAAACACCCATACTCGTATTCAGTGGAGTGTTCTCAATATTGATAATGAAACGCCCCCAGTTCATCGCGTGTATGTGTTTGGCGGCTCACAGGTCATTCAAGGGTTTCCTCCAGTCGAACAGCTTCAAGAGCTTGCTGATGACGTGGTTGGCCAAGTTCAGATATCCGAAGTCGCTTTTTCCGGGCAATCATTGTTCGATTCATTCGTCCTATTGTCAAATCTCCCTATTGACGACCAAACGGTTGTTTTTCTCCAGATCAGCCCTTCTCGATTCAAGGATAAAGCACGCTTGATAAGAGCCTCTCGGTTGATACTTGATTCGTCTGAAGTTCTGAATGAGATGCGTGAAGCTGGATTCAACCTTATTGATTCTGAGAGGACTTCCAGAATATGCCGCGAACTGATCATCCTGGCGACCCGGGCTTTTAGACCGTATGACAAACTGGCGACTGAAGCCAAATATGTAGATGATCCCGCCCAGTTCGTTGCTCGTCTTCTGCCTCGCCCAACACAACCGAACAAAGCACCCGATCAAGTTAAAGCTCAAGCCCAGGATGCTTCAATCTCAAATATGGATGTCCTTCGTGTTATTCAGAAGTATGTCAGCGAACGTGGTGGGCAATTGTACCTTTTCGAGATGCCGCATAACGTGGACTTCCCGAAAGGGATGCCGGGTTGGGCCCCTCAGGGTCATGAGGACCAGGCTGTGGAAAAATGGCTGAGCCGCCTGCATGATAATTCTTCGAAAGGTCAAGCAGAATCAAGTCGTTTCAGTGACGGATTCTATCAAAAAGTGAAAGAGAGCGGAGTGCCGTTCATCTCTTTTCATTCTCCCAAGCTTTACAATGCGCAAAACTATTATGATTCAGTACACCTTCGTTCAAGTGGGCGTGAAATCTTTCTGCCCCTCTTTTTTGATGCGCTGGAATCGACGTTTAATACTTCACAATCAACCAACCCGGAGATAACGCAATGACAGCGAATGAAACGGCGATCACTCAACTGCTATTCGATGAGTTCGGATTGGCCGATATGGAACTGGATGCGCCTATCTTTTCAGCGAAGGTGCTAGACTCAATGGATGTTCTGCGGTTGATGATGCTTTTGGAACAGGAGTTCGGGACTAAGATTCCGGTATTTGAAGTGGCTTTGGAGATGTTTGACACAGTCCGCTCAATTGCGGTTATCGTGGAAAAATACAGCTAGGTTCCTGGACGTTGCCCATGTCTTTTTTACAGCGAATTAATACCAGCCAGTATGCCATCGGGGTTACCTGTGCTTTGCTGATCGCTTTGGGCGTGGTGCTTGCTTTGGTTCCGAAACCGGATATCGTATCTCAGGAATTGTCATCACAACTTCCCGCTATGATTACCGCCGATGCTCCTTTGGAATTGAGCATGCAATCTCAAGGAATATGGCCGAAAATCAGGCTGAAAATTACCAGCGATAATCCGATAATATTTGAAGTAAGCGGCAAACGCTTTTCCATCGGGCCGGGGCTCATCACTGCCGGAGGGGATCTTGCCTATCGCGGTGAGCAGATTTCTGCTGGGTGGGAGAACCAAGTCATTCTGACACTGGTGGAACCTGCTAGCGTGGTGCGGATTTATCCTCAAGGTGATGCGGCAACGATTCAATCTGCCAGCCTTGATGTGGTCAAGTATAAACAGGTCACCACCCTGTCCCTTCTCTCTCCCGTTCAGGTTAATATCGCCATCGGGGCAGGGCTTTTGCTTTTACTGTTCTGCACGGTAGCTCATGCGAGAAGCCCGCGCAGTTCGCAATGGGCCTGTACAATCTTCTCCATCGGCTTTCTTGCCATGAACGAGGTCTTCTTCACCATCGCCATATTCGCTTTGCTCAGTGCGATGTATTTATTACGTCGACAAGTGAACGACGGGAAGGGATCAACGTATAGGCTGTTTCTCTTCATCCTGACGGCTATTACCTTCATGGTCTTGTTCAAGTACCTGAAGGTGTACCTGTTTGCTGGTATTGGCAATATCACGGGCATGAGCATTCTAATGCCGCTCGGCGTCTCCTATTTTGTGATCCGACTCATCGACATTCAGCTTCGCTGGTTCAGGGGGCAGAGCTTTGATTTCACCTATGGAGAGTTCCTGTTTTACATGTTTTTTCCGGGCACACTTCTGGCTGGGCCGATTGAGGGTGTGCAGGATTTCTTCGACAAGCGAATAAAGCATCTGAGCTTGGATGATTACGCGTATGGCGTCGGACGGATATCCATTGGGATATTCAAGAAAATCATAATAGCAGACACCATTCTATTCCCGGCGATTCATGGCGAGGGAGCGGCCCGATTGTTGCATTTCAACAATGGTTCCTCTGTAAACAAGTTGATCCTCGATCCTTCCGGTGCTTCGGGAAGTGAAATACTGATTTTCAGCCTGACCGGATTGCTTTTTGCGTATATTGATTTTTCTGCTTATTCCGACATCGCCATTGGCGGATCACGGCTCTTGGGGCATCGGATCAGGGAGAATTTCAACTTCCCGCTACTGGCTCGGAATATTCGAGAGTTTTGGCAGCGCTGGCACATGTCTCTTTCGGATTGGTCTTTTCGCAACGCCTACTTCCCGCTACTGATAAAAACCCGCAATTCATATCTCCCTCTTTACGTGACCATGATGGTGATAGGGCTGTGGCACGCCCCCAACCTATCGTGGTTTTCATGGGCCATTCATCACGCCACAGGCATGACGCTGGTTGCCATGCTTCCGAAAATGCGCGGCGTTCCCAAATGGGTGTCGGTTGTCATGACTCCCATAAGCACAGCCATGACCGTCATTTTTGTCGCAACTGGGTTTATCTTTGTCTATTTCAATGACTACTCCATTGGTCTGCAACTGTATGCCAAGGTGTGGTTGTGGCTGCTTACATTTGGAGCGTTATAAAATGACTTCAACTTTTGCGAATATCACAGAGCAGGTCTTCAATGTCTGGAGAGAAAACCCAGATGGACTGGTCTTTGATGACGGTGTGGTTCAGTTGTCCAGCCTGCAACTCATGAAAAAGGTTGGCACCCGGCAGAGGACACTGGTCGAAGCGATTCAGCCTGGAGACCGTGTAATCATTCAGGCCGGGCGAGGCGTTGAGTATTTCGTCGACATGCTGGCTATCTGGGGACTGGGTGGCGTGATCGTTCCGCTGGCTGCTGATGCAGACGCCAAATATATTGATCATGTGCTGGGAATATCCGGGGCGAATCTGACTCTTGATGGCGAGAGCGAAGGTGACGCAACAAACTTGGAAGATATTTCGCCGATCTTTGTTGATACCAAACCAGATGATCTTGCGGCTCTGCTTTTTACTTCCGGCTCTACCGGCGCCCCCAAAGGGGTCATGCTTACGCATGAAGTGTTACTGAAAAATTGTCTTGGTATTCTCGAAGTGCTAAAAATGGATCAGGATCGACTGTTTATCAATATTCCATTCAATTTCACTTCAGGCATCTGTCACTTCCTTGCATGTGTGTTCTCCAACTCCACACTGATTGGCATTGAAAACAAGCTCTTTCTGGCTGACCTGCCCAGAACCATGGACAAGCTGGAAGCTACGGCTTTTGGCGGTGCTCCAATTCAACTCCGGTGGCTCGCCGAGACTTTCAAGGGGCTGACTGACTCATGCCAATCCATCGGTTCACCTTTGCGCTTTGTCATGTCGTCGGGCGACCATCTACCAACTGACGTCGTTGATTTGCTCAGGCGATATTCCCCTACTACTGATATCTTCACCGTATACGGCCTCACGGAACTTGGTGGACGTTTCTGCATTCTGGATTCTGTTGATATAGCGAACCGCGCCGGGAGTGTCGGCAAACCGATTTCCGGCCTCGGTGTCACCATCGTTGACTTCGAGAGCAATCGCGAGCTTGATGCCGGGGTTGGGGGAGAGGTCGTGGCCCACGGGGACCTTCTCTGCAAAGGGTACTACGGAGATGAAAAAAGAACCGCAGCCCTTTTCAATCAATGGGGCTTACGAACCGGGGATGTCGGATACCTGGATGCTGACGGTTTTTTGCACCTGACAGGTCGCTCTGATGATGTCTTTAAAGTGAACGGCCAGAAGGTTGCCGCAACTGTAATAAATAACGCCATCATGCGGCTTGAACTGTTTGCAGATGCGGCGACCATCTCCATGGAAACCGCCTTGCTTGGCACGGTACCCGTAGTGGCTTACACTCTCAAAGAAGGGGCCGAGTTCAAGAAGGGTGAAATACTGGGAGCGTTGCGGAAACTTCTGCCTACAAACCACATTCCTCACCAATTCATCGAGGTTGCTGAAATTCCTCGTACCGGTTCCGGCAAAGTAGAGCGACATACCCTTCGCCTATTATTGGAGAAGTAAAAGGCATGAAAAAGAATAAAATCGGACAGCTCTTGGGAGCAACTATTCAAAGTCTGTTCTGGACTGGTTTGTACTTAGGCCTGTTCGCCTATCTGATGAGTCAGACCGCATCAGTCAACATGTTTCGGTATGCCACGTTCTAGTCTCGGTTAAAATGAGTCATCATTCCCATTCATTAACGAATAGTGGCGCATAGGCTTTTCTTGTGACTACTTGTGGTTATGAAGACTTCTAATTCCTAATCCAGTTCAAACTGATTTCGCCAATCAGCTTCTTCACTCCAGGCCGGTTGCTCGGTCTTGGTGAAAAGGATGTTGCCGATCACAAGATAGTCCATTTCGGTGCGCATGAAGCAGGCGTAAGCATCCATAGGTGTGCAGACGATGGGTTCGCCTCGAACGTTGAAGCTGGTGTTGACTACCAGGCCGCAATTCTGGTCACGGTTGAAGGCGTTGATGAGTCCCCAATAGCGCGGATTGGTTTCTTTGCTCACCGATTGGATGCGCGCTGAATTGTCGACGTGCGTCACGGCCGGGATGGTGGAGCGCTGCACGTAGAGGCGGTCGTACATATCCATAGAGTCATAGCCGTCCGGTAAGGGGGAGCATTGCTTCTCGGCGACCGGGGCTACGATCAGCATGTATGGGGACGGGCGATCGAGGTCAAACCATGTGCCGATCTCTTCCTCCATGACAGAAGGGGCGAACGGTCTGAATCCTTCGCGATATTTGATTTTCAGATTGAGTTTCTTCTGCATCTCCGGGTGGCGTGGATCGCCGAGGATGGAGCGTCCTCCAAGTGCGCGTGGGCCATACTCCATACGACCTTGGAACCAGCCGATGGCGTTTCCTTTGCTCAGGAGTTCCGCCACCTCGGTGTACATGGTGTCGAGATTTTCGTATTTCTTATATGGGGCTGTGAACCGGCGAATCACCTGCATGGTCTCGGCTTCGTTGAATTCCGGTCCGAGATACGATCCGCGCATGGAATCCGGGGTCTGGACGGTGCGCTCTTTGCCTTGCCAGATATGGTGCGCGGCCAGAGCTGCGCCGAGGGCCCCGCCAGCATCGCCTGCCGCAGGCTGAATCCAGATATCCTTAAATGTGCCGCGGCGAAGCAGTTTACCGTTTGCCACGCAGTTGAGAGCAACGCCACCTGCCATGACCAGATTTTCGCAACCGGTCAATTCGCGGGCGGTTTCGGCTAGGGTGAAAACAATCTCTTCCGTGACCTGCTGGATAGCCAGAGCCAGATCCATGTATTCTTGGGAAATTTCACTTTCTGCCTTGCGGGTAGGTATACCGAACAGCTTCTCCCACTTGGGAGAATTGCACATTGTTAGTCCCGTGGCATAGTTGAAGTAGTCCATTTGCAATAGAAGGGAGCCATCTTTACGGACATCAATGAGATCTGAGTAGATAGTTTTCTTCCACTTTTCGACTCGGTCAGAAGAGGGGGTGCCGTAAGGGGCCAGTCCCATGAGCTTGTACTCACCGGAATTGACGCGGAATCCACAGAAGGCAGTGAAGGCGGAGTAGAGAAGCCCCAGAGAATGAGGAAAATGGAGTTCCTTGATAACCGTGATATCTTTGCCGACGCCCTTGCCAATTGTCGTCGTTGCCCATTCGCCGACGCCATCGACTGTCAGAATAGCTGCTTCTTCAAAGGGGGATGGGTAAAATGCGCTGGCGGCATGAGAGAGGTGGTGCTCGGGGAAGAGTAGTTTGGGTTTGCCTTCGCCAAGTTTAGCGAGTTCGTCGTTCAGCATTTTACGCATGAACAGTTTCTCTTTGATCCATACAGGGATGGAGGAGAGGAAGCTGGCTAACCCTTTGGGTGCAAACCCATTGTAGGTTTCCAGCAAACGCTCGAATTTGAGGTACGGCTTATCGTAGAAAGCAACTGCCGTAAGGTCTGACAGCGATAGTCCCGCTTCTTTGAGCACATACTTGGCTGCGTGATGAGGGAAGCTCGCATCATGCTTTTTACGGGTAAACCTTTCCTCTTGGGCAGCGGCAACAATCTCGCCGTCCATAAGTAGGACTGCGGCTGAATCATGGTAGAATGCCGAGATGCCGAGTATTGTGTCAGCCATGGGTCACCTTAGAAGATGGTGTAGATGAAAGGCGCAATAGCCGAGCCACCGGTCAACACGATCAGTGCTCCGAACAACAGGAGCACCAGAATGATGGGCAGTAGCCAGAATTTTTTGCGGACTTTAATAAAGCCCCAAAGATCTTTGAGAAAATCCACAATTATCTCCTAGAAAGGTAGTTCAATTTCTTCTGGTGTGTATGTGTGGTCGCGAGTTTCAAATGCCGACCCGTTTCCATCTTTCCATTTTTTCAAAGCCATGGGGTCGTGTCCGAGGGTTCGTCGAAGTAAAGCCAGCGGTGTCAATACGACGAAAAATACCAGAGTCAGGATAATCTTGGACATGACAGTGCCGAGTAAATGAGAAAACCCAAGCCATACCTTGGCTGGCACGGTGTATATTGCGGGCCATGTCATGTTGATGACCAACAGAATTATGGCTCCCAAAAACCAGTCGCGTGTGCCGGAAAACCAGCCAACCAAAAGACAAATCAGCACCATGGCCATGCCGGTATCGCTGCATTCTTTTGGTGAGATACTTTTGGGAAAGAATTTAGTTTGTTCGCATTTCTTTGAGGTCATTATGTCGAGTCCCTAACATTATAAGATTACCCTTCGTGGTTGATGCCAAATATTACGTGAATATGCAAGGGCGACAAGATTCGCTTCGTGTCGGTCGCCGGTACGTAGCTTTGAGCATTTCTTCGTGGCTCCATCCATGTCAAACGTACTTTTTGTGTCATTTGTGCTATTCTTAACATGCTGGAATTACAAGGTAAGCGGCTTCCGATTTGTTAGGTCTGGCCTGTCACGCCGGAGGCCGCGAGTTCGAGTCTCGTCGGCTCCGCCACTAAAGATCAAGGATTTCAAGCAATTAGCTTGAGATCCTTTTTCTTTGCCCAAGTTTCTTCTTGCTTGGTGGGCCCGCTGGTGGGCCCTTTGCCGAAGCCTTTCTCCAAAATCATCAGATGAGGCCTGATCGGTTCCATGCCGCGAACATACCTTTCGGTAGTCGCAAGTTTCTTGTGCCGCAGGATTTGCTGGATAGCGATCATGGGCACATTGTTATTTGCAAGTATGGATGCTGTAAGGTGCCGGATGGCATGACAACCAAAGGGTTTCACTCCTGCGCTCTCACAGAGCTTCTGGGGGAATCCTCGGTTCTCGGTATGGGGTTTGCCCTCACAACGCCCTGAGGACTGTGTGAAGACCCATTCATTGACGGCCTCTTGCCTATAAGCAAGCAGGGTATTGAATAGCTCGTCCGTCATGGGGAGCCATTCATATTCCATAGAGCCGTCTTGTCTCTTCTTGGTTCCAAGTCGAACACGCTTCCCGCCAAAGTCTACATCCTTCCATAGAAGTTTATATAGCTCACCGCGCCTTGCTGCCGTGTGCAGAAAGGTCATGAGCAAGACTTTGTTCTGGCCTTCAGATTGATCAAGTACCTTTCTGAAGTCCTTTTCAGAGGGGACGTATCTATTTTGTCTTACCTCTGGAAAGCGCGGAACTGCCAAGAATGGATTAATGGCAGGGAAGCCTTCAAGGAATTTGATTCCAAAGTTCCAAGCTGCTGCCATGTTCTTCCGCTCTTTGTTCACAGAGTAGCCACTACGCTTCTTGAAGAGCTTCTGAAGGTGCTTCAATGCGTCCACTTTGCGGAATGTCTGAACATCAGCATCAGGCTTAACAGCCTTGAGAAGTCGCTTTAACGCGCTTTTCTTTTCACTGTATGTCTTGGGGCTGTATCTGACTGAATGGTCCAGATAGAGAGTTGCCCACTCAAGAAAGGAGGTCGTGGGGATCGTCTGCTCTGGCGGCATTGCTGCCTTCTCCTTTTGCTCGACTTCCCATTTCTTCGCGTCGTCCTTCTTGGTGAACTGTTGTCGTAGTTTCTTGCCGTCTATTTTGACTTGCGCCATCCAAACGGTCTTCCCGTTCTTCCTGTGCTTGTAAGGCATATTGCCTCCTGATCGCTTCGCCTATTAGGTTTTCAAAGAACAGGA
>JAFLJT010000337.1 GCA_022712855.1 Pseudodesulfovibrio sp.
TACTGGATCATTCCATAGTCATCCTTAACCTTCCAATGTGTCTTGGGGATCGGCAGGCACAGAGACCTTTCAGCCACATCCGTGCACATAATCAGGCCACCGGAGTTCTCTTCCCAGAAAACCTTGTCTACAAACAGGGCCACAGCCTGAGACGGCGTCAACTTCTCGGAATCCGCAGCGGGCATGTACTGGCGCATGACGGCGCGTGCGCCATGATGGACGAGCTTTGCACCTTCGCGAGAAAGGGCCACGTCCTCAAAGTCTATGACGTGCAGTACTGGGTCATTTTCATGGTTGCCGACTAACGGGGTCTGAGCAATTGGCTGATGCATTCCGGACATGGTGGCCTCCTTTTCCTTTGCAGGAGTCTTTGCAAATCCTGGTCCGTTTCCCTCTTTATCGGCTTTTCTTCGCAGTTTGATTATAGCACGGGCGTGACAGGAGGTAAAATTCCATATATATACCCCCAAAGACTTACAAAATGTATTTTCCAATAATAATGATGTCAAAGGAGAAACACATCATGGCTTCCAAATTGAATCTGGTTGGCTTTACCGAAGAATATGTCATGGATATCCCGGAAATCGACGACCAGCACAAAACATTTTTTGACCTACTCGACAAAATCAATGATGTCGCGCCGGATTTATACAAACCACTGAATGACGATGAGGTTGATGATATCGTTGATGTCATTAATGAATTGCGCGATTATGCCCTCTTCCACTTTCGCACTGAAGAAGCCTACATGCAGGAAATCGACTATCCCGACCTCGGCAAGCAGAAAAAGGAACACAATCGGTTCATTACCGATGTAATCCGCATGGAAGCCGAGCTGATGAATGGTTCATCCATGCCCGCTATCAAGGTGAGAAATTTTATGCACGATTGGTATCGTGGCCACATCATGAACGAAGACAAACCGTTCGGTGAATTTTACAAGAAAAACAGCAAGTAAACGTCACCAGTCAGAATATCGACACTGTCCGGTCCCCGCCAAGAGCGCGGACCGGGTTTTTTTTTGCTTTGTGCGCTTGACTCTTTGCCTGCCATGTTTATCTTTCATCCAGCCCGACCGAATGTCTGGGCATGGGAGTTGAACAATCGGCCAAACGTCGCCATAAACTCCCGAAATTTTATGCAATCATTTATTGGAGGTATAGAGGAATGAAGCTTAAACCGCTGAACGATCGCGTTCTGGTCAAGCGTATGGAATTGGAAGAAAAGACCGCGGGTGGCATCTACATCCCGGATTCTGCCAAAGAAAAGCCCATGAAGGGTGAAATCGTCGCTGCCGGTCCCGGCAAGCTCGACGACGACGGCAAGCGTGTCGCAATGACTGTCAAAAAGGGCGACACAGTCCTGTTTGCCAAGTACGCTGGCATGGAAGTTAATATCGACGGCGAAGAGATAGTGGTCATGCGTGAGGACGATATCCTCGCCATCGTCAGCTAAGTCTTTTCCCCTCATTCATATAAAACCTACTTTTTTCATAAGGAGAATACGCAATGTCGAAAGAAATTCTTTTCGATGCCAAGGCCCGCGAAAAGCTGAAAGCTGGCGTGGACAAATTGGCAGACGCCGTTAAAGTCACCCTCGGTCCCAAGGGCCGCAACGTTGTGATCGAGAAGTCCTTTGGCTCCCCGATCATCACCAAAGACGGCGTGACCGTTGCCAAAGAAGTCGAGCTGGAAGACAAGTTCGAGAACATGGGCGCTCAGATGGTCAAGGAAGTTGCTTCCAAGACCTCCGATGTCGCTGGTGACGGCACCACCACTGCTACCGTTCTGGCCCAGGCCATCTTCTCCGAAGGTGTGAAGCTCGTCGCAGCAGGCCGCTCCCCCATGTCCATCAAGCGCGGTATCGACAAAGCTGTCGACGCCATCGTCGCTGATCTCGACAAGATTGCAAAGCCCACTCGTGACCAGAAAGAGATCGCACAGGTTGGCACCATCTCCGCCAACAACGACGCTACCATCGGCAACATCATTGCCGAGGCCATGAACAAGGTCGGTAAAGAAGGCGTTATCACTGTAGAAGAAGCCAAAGGTCTGGACACTACCCTCGACGTCGTCGAAGGCATGCAGTTCGATCGCGGTTACCTCTCTCCCTACTTCGTCACCAATACCGAGCGTATGACCTGCGAAATGGAAGAGCCTCTCATCCTGATCAAGGATACCAAAATCTCCAACATGAAAGAGCTGCTGCCCGTCCTCGAGCAGTGCGCCAAAATGTCCAAGCCCCTGATGATCGTCGCTGAAGACATCGAAGGCGAAGCTTTGGCTACTCTGGTTGTCAACAAGCTGCGCGGCACACTGAACGTTGTTGCTGTCAAGGCTCCCGGTTTCGGCGAGCGCCGCAAGGCCATGCTCCAAGACCTCGCAATCCTCACAGGCGGCACCGTAGTTTCCGAAGACCTCGGCATCAAGATCGAAGCCATGACTGTCAACGATCTCGGTTCCTGCAAACGCGTTGTCATCGACAAGGAAAACACCACCATCATTGACGGTGCTGGCAAGTCTGCCGAGATCAAGGCACGCATCCAGACCATCCGCGCTGAAATCAAAGATTCCTCCTCCGAATACGATCGTGAGAAGCTCCAGGAGCGTCTCGCCAAGATCGTCGGCGGTGTCGCAGTCATCAACGTTGGCGCTGCCACCGAGACTGAGATGAAGGAAAAGAAAGCACGCGTCGAAGATGCACTGAACGCCACTCGCGCTGCCGTCGAAGAAGGCATCGTCCCCGGCGGCGGTGTTGTCCTCGCTCGTGCAGCTCAGGCCGCACTCAAAGTCAAAGTCACCGACGATGACGAGCAGGCCGGTATCAACATCATCGCTCGCGCCGTCGAAGAACCTCTTCGCCAGATCGCCGCTAACGCCGGTCTCGAAGGTTCCATCGTCGTCGAGAAGATCAAGGAAAGCAAAGGTAGCATGGGCTACAACGCTGCTACCGACAAATACGAAGACCTCATCAAGGCCGGTGTCATTGATCCCAAAAAGGTCACCCGCATCGCTCTCCAGAATGCCGCATCTGTCGCAGGTCTCCTGCTGACAACCGAATGCGCCATCGC
>JAFLJT010000048.1 GCA_022712855.1 Pseudodesulfovibrio sp.
GGGTCCGGAGCGTTACCGGGAACTGTTTCCTCGGTGAAAGCATGACGGAAGAGGCTCAGATAATAGTAGATGGCGATGGCGGAGTTCAGCACCAGAATGATGACGAGCCAGTTGTATCCATGATCCCATGCGGATGTGATCAGGAAGAACTTGCCCATGAAACCCATGGTCGGCGGCAGGCCAACGAGGGCGAAGGCTCCGGCTGCCAGAGAGAAGGCAAGCACCGGGGCTTTCTTGTACAGACCATTCAGGTCGCTGAGCTGCAGGTTGCGTCCGTCCACCGCGATACGGCTGACGACCCAGAACAGGAGCAGGTTCATGAGCAGATAGGACAGTGCGTAGAAGGCGGCGGCGGCAATACCTTCGTAAGTGCCACTGACAAAACCGACCATGATGTAACCGGCATGGGCCACAGACGAGAAACCAAGCAGACGCTTGAGATCAGTCTGGACGAGTGCCGAGAGGTTACCGAAGGTCATGGAACAAGCACCGAGCACTGCGAGCAGTGTGGTGATTTCCAGTCCGGGCTTCAGGAAGACGGCCATGCGAGCGATGACAACGATAGCGCCCATCTTGGGCAGTGTTGCCACAAAAGCGGCAGTTTCGTTGCTTGCGCCCTGATAGACGTCCGGACACCAGAAGTGGAACGGGAACAGTGCCAGTTTAAAGAACATGCCACCAAGGAAGAGACAGAGACCGACGACAGCCATTGGGTTGTCAGCGAAATGCCAGTTCTTGGTTGCGAGTTCTGCGATGTACGTAGTGTGCTGGGAGGCCATGATGTAGGACAAGCCATACAGGGCCAAGGCTGTCGCCACGGCACCGAACAGGATGTACTTCACGCCGGATTCGGCAGCGCCCTTACTATTGGCACGCAGCGGAATCACTGCATACATGGAATAGGATGCCAGCTCCAGAGCCAGGTAGACGGTGATCAGCTCCACAGAGGAAGCGAGCATCATCAGACCAAGGGTGGAGAAGCCAAGCAGCATGTAATAGTCGGCTCGCTTTTCATCAGCGAGTGTTGTCTTTCGAACCGAATTGAGCACGGTCACGAAGAAACCGAATGCAATGGCGATTTTGAAGAACTGAGACATCATGTCTACTTTGTAGACGTCCCAGAACATGGTGCCGTGCAGACCGTAGCCCGTAATGGTGACAAAGAAGCCGAGGCCTGCGCCAAAGGGCAGCCATTTCTCGACGTCCGGCTTCCATTGGCGATCCCCGCAGCTTTGAATCATCAAAGCCACAACGAGGCCAAAGAAGAACAGTTCCGGGACAAACAGAGTGAGATTAAAGTTCACGTCTAAAGCCCCCTATTCCTTGCCTGCAAAGATACTCAAGATATCGTTTGCAGCAGTTTGCATGGGTTGACCTGCTTCCAAATGGGCGACTTTGCGCTTGTCAAAGTCATTAAGCAGCTTATCGACGGACGGGTCGATGATCTTGAAGAACGGAGCCGGTGCGAGACCGATCCAGAGCACGAACACGGCGGGAATGGTCAGGTAGACCCACTCGCGGGCGTTCAGATCCTTCCACTTGCTAGCAGTGGAAGGCTGGCCCCAAGCCAACTTGAGCGACACGCGGAACATGTACGCTGCGGCAAGGAGTGCGCCGGGCACGCAGAGGAAACCGATCCAGGTACTCGCCTGGAAGGCACCGACGAACACGAGGATTTCACCGACGAAACCGTTGGTTCCGGGGAAACCGAAGGACGCCAACGCCATGAGACCCCAGAAGAACATGTAGGCTGGCATGTATTTGCCAAGTCCCATGTTGTCCTTGATTTCGCGGCTGTGGCTGCGTTCGTAGACTGCGCCGATCAACATAAAGAGTGCGCCTGTTACGATACCGTGGTTCAGCATCTGGAACAGTGCGCCCTGAACGCCGCGGAAGTTGAACAGGAAGATGCCAAGTGTGACAAATCCCATATGTCCAACCGACGAGTAGGCGATTAGTTTCTTGATGTCCGTTTGTCCCAGAGCGATAGCTCCACCGTAGATGATGGACACCAATGAAATGGCGATCATCATGGGGGCGAAGTAGTCACTGGCACCGGGTGTCAGCGGCAGACAGAAGCGGAGGAAACCGTAGGTTCCCATCTTCAACAGGACGGCCGCCAATATGACGGAACCAGCCGAAGGTGCTTGTACGTGTGCTGCTGGCAGCCAAGTATGGAACGGGAACATGGGCACTTTGATGGCGAATGCGAGGGCCATTGCCAGGAATGCCCAGAACTGGAAGCGGAAGCTAAAGTTCATTTCCATGAGTTCCGGAATGGCGAAGGTGCCGCCCGTGACTCTGAATGCAACGATGGCAGCCAGAAGCAAGGTCGAACCCGCCAGGGTGTACAGGAAGAACTTGAGCGACGCGTATTTGCGATCATCTCCACCCCAGACTGCGATGAGCAGGTACATGGGGATGAGCATGGCTTCCCAGAAGACATAGAACAGAACCAGATCGAGTGAGCAGAAAACGCCCAGCACCGAGGAGGTCATGAACAGCAGGCAGAAGTGAAATTCTTTCACTCGTTTGCCAATGTATGTCCAGGAACACAAGACGCACAGCGGCAGTACCGCAAGCGTCAGCAGAACCATGAGTATGCTGATACCGTCTATGCCGAGGTAGTACTGGAGTCCCCATTGGTGGACCCAGTCCATTTTCTCGACGAACTGGAATTCAGCGTTGAGTTGGAAGTTGAGCAACGGTATGGCGAGTAGCAGCTCGATGATGGACACCGCGAGGGTGTACATCCTTACTACCTGCGGGGCCCGCAGGAAGAAGAGACCGCATGCCGCTACAAGCGGGAATACAATCAACAGTGTGAGTACCGGATATCCGAAGTCCAAAGCTATCTCCTTAGATTGTCCGGCTTAGCCGAAGTACCATACGAGGGCGAAGATGCCCAAACCAAGAACGGTTGCATATGCCAGGTAATCCTGCAGATTAGCGGTCTGGACCTTCGCCCCGACCCTGCCGATATTCCTGACAGTGTACGCACTTCCGTCCACCACTGTATCAATGCCCTTCTTATCGAAGACACTCGTACCATCACCAGCCTGAATGAGCGCCTTGAGACCAACAGTCCGATAGACTTCGGTCCAGACGTCATCAATCTTGGAAACCGGCCAACATACAGCACCCATGGTCACGCGACCGATGAGGCGGTAGAAGTAATCGAAGTCCAGATTGAGCTTTGCATGAGGTACGATGATCTTACGAGTCAGGTAGAATGCCAAGCCAGAGAAGCCAAGCAGCAGACTCGAGTTGATAACCTTGTCAGCAGTCCAAGGATGATATGCAGTTTCCATGGCGTACGGCAGGTAGCGGTACAACATTTCGGGATACACACCCTGGGCGATGCAGAGCAGGCCACAGATGCCCATGCCCACATACATATTAACAGGCAGAGGTTTGACCTCGCCTACATATTCTTTTTTGCCGCCCCAGAACGCGAAGTACGGGAGCTTGATACCGACGGAGATGAATGTACCGACGGCGGCGATCTCCATGCCGAGAGCCAGCCATGTGTGGTGGGCGTTAGCCGCACCGGCGATGGTCATGGTTTTCGAGATGAAGCCGTTGAACAGCGGCATGCCCGAGATGGACAGGGCCGCGATC
This sequence comes from Pseudodesulfovibrio sp., assembly GCA_022712855.1. Lineage (GTDB taxonomy): Bacteria > Desulfobacterota > Desulfovibrionia > Desulfovibrionales > Desulfovibrionaceae > Pseudodesulfovibrio. Next base: position 3,622 of record JAFLJT010000048.1, read on the forward strand.
ATGTAAAGGACAAAAACCCAGGGCAGTTTGTAGACCAGGCCGCCGAGCTTATCCAGTTTAACGGTGCCAACCGAGTAGAGGATGGCGCCGGTGCCCATGAAGAGCAGTCCCTTATAAAGGATGTGAGCATAAGCATGGGCCGTGGCGCCGTTAAGCGTCATGGCGGTTCCGATGCCGATGCCCGCAACCATGTAACCCACCTGGGATACGATATGGTAGGACAGGATGCGCCGGGCGTTGTTTTCAATACACGCGTAAAACACACCGAAGAGAGCCATGCAGGTACCAGCGATACCCAGGATTTCCCAGCCTGCGAATCCGCGCATAAGCACGTAAACGGCAGTTTTGGTGGTGAATGCGCACATGAAGACCGCACCAGCGATGGATGCTCTCGGGTATGCGTCAGGCAGCCATGCGTGCAGAGGCACGACAGCGGCGTTGACACAGAAACCGATGAGGATCAGCCAGTCGTAGAACATGGCGTCTGCCGGATTCACGCCGATGAAGGCGAAAGACCCGGTGGCCTTGTACTTGAGCAGCAGGCCAGCCAGCAGGAACAACCCACCGACGGTGTGGTACACGAAGTACCTGAAACCTGCGCCAACCGATTCTTTGGTCCGAGCCTGCCAGATCAGGAACGTGGAGCCGATGCTCATGAGTTCCCAGAACAGGAAGACTGTCAGCAAATCGCCTGCAAAGACGCAACCGAATCCGCCAGCCACATAGAGGGAGCCACAAATGTAGTGCCCTTTATCCTCGACGTGCATTCCGTAAATGGTACCGATGACTGCGATGATCGCAAAAACCTGCCCAAAAATGATGGATAGTTTATCCACCCTGCCAAGCTCCAGGGCTTGGTCGAGGTATGGGATTACCATAAACGATGTATCAGGTACCATTGTCAGAACACTTGCAAGTGCAATGAGTGGTGCCACTATCGCCAGAGTCCCCCTGAATGCTTTATTCAGCCACAAATCCTTGGGGACAAAGGGGACAAGAAGTGCCAGGACAAGAAACCCGATGGAGGGATGGATGAAACTAATCTCCATAATAGTCCTCCTTGCGGGCAATGAACGGCTGAACGATCTTTTTCATTATAATGACCATTGCCAACCCGACGACGAGACCGAATACTGCAAAGAATCCGGGTATCGTATCGAGATCCCAAAAGTGTCCGTGATACGAATAAATAAATTTATTCAATACAAGCATCACCCCTAGTACGACGAAGAAGATAATCCTCCACGTCTTCCAATTATCTCTCCATTTAGCGAGGAGTCCGCCTAATCCATTTTGACTCATATATACCCCCTAGAACTTGCCGAGAACGTTGACGAAGTTCAGGAAAGTCTGCGGATACAGACCCAAGAACACTGAAATGGCAGCTGTAATACACAGCGGCACAACCATAGTCTT
>JAFLJT010000049.1 GCA_022712855.1 Pseudodesulfovibrio sp.
GACTCTATCGGTTTGTATTCATCTGATCAGGACTTTAGTCAGCTTGACTTTGAAAACGGGTATCTCTCTGCTGACAACTTCTATGTCTATTCTGGGGCCACCTACCCAGGGGATGGTGTAGGTGGCGGCGAGGATGTTGCCATCGTCTTTGCCAGCGATTCCGGCTCATCCACGGGTAAGGTTTACTTCGATCCCGACGTGACCATCGCGGGTGGCGAGGTTCTGTTGGCAACGGTCACCCTCGGTTCAACGAGTGAAGCGCTTGATGCCAGCAACATCACTGAAGGAGTCGATGCCGATATCGTCTAGCAGCAGATCGACTCGACCTTCTTGCCTGTGAGCTTCGAGAACCACACGGCCATGAGGTAGGAAGCACAACCAACGCCCGGTGTGACGCTGATAGCGTCCGCCGGGCAGTTTTGTGCGCAGGCTCCGCATTCCATGCAGGCGTCAAAGTCCATGATCACTGCCTTTTTGTCCTGCACCTCGAAAATGCGGTGTGGGCAGACCGTCTGGCACATGCCACAACCGACGCAGGCGTCTTTGTCCAGCTTGAGGGTGGCAACCCCTTCCAAATATCGTAAGTCTTTCATTGTCTTTCTCCTTTAGCTCATGAATGGGGCGGCTATCCAGATGATGAGGGCGAGCAGTGTCGCTACGCCTTGAATGGGGATAACGCGGCGCATTTCCGTCTCCACACCCGTGGGTGAAGTGAATGGGGTCGATCCTGTGAAATTCACGGCCAGATACGACGCCACAACGGTGGTCCATATCAGGAGTGCCAGAGATTCCCCGGTGCCGAGGACCGACGCAAAGAGGATGATGTTAATAATGCCAGCCCCTATGCCGAGGAGAGCGCCTTTGGGCGAGAAGTAGCGCCATGGCAGCTTGGGCAGCAGCAGCGGCACCAACATATTTCCGGCCAGAATGCCGAAGATGGTGGCACAGAAAGCCGCCAGCCCGCGAGTCCATGCGGCGTTCAAGGAGAAGAAGTCTGGACCGATGCCCGAGAGCAGGAATGCGGCCGCGATGATGATCAGGAGCGGTTTGCCCAAGATGAAAAGTTCAACCGGGATAAGCTCGGCCCGTTGCTTGAGGGTGAAGGTCACGGTGCGCATTGCTTCGTCAGCCGTGTTGCCGTTCTTGATGAACTCGGCCAGCTCCGTGGCCCATACCGGGCCGTAGACAACTTTGAAGCCGCACCCTTTTTTGACCTTGTGTGCAGCCACGCCCGTTGCGCCGAGCTGGGGCAGGATGAGTTCGCGGTGGGACACGATTTCGCCCAAACGGGATGTGTAGACGCTACGAAGTATCTCGTCGGTGGAGAAGAGCATTTTGCCCGCCGCGCACCAGACATTGATGCCACGTGTGTCAGCAACCAGCAGCCATGCGTCGATGCCATCAAGCTCCTTGCGCACCATGTCGAAGGTGAGCTTGTAGTTGGCAGTAACGATAACCGGGGAGTCCGCCGTGGGATTGCCCACGCAGTAAAGGCCGGGCACGACCTTGTAGTCATAGCGGCCATACCCAATGCGGATGGTGACGGTTTCGCGCCAGTCTCTCAAGGAAAGTTTCGAGAACACGCGGGGCACGGGACCGGCTGGTGTGTCGACAAATCCGTCAACGTATGGCTCGATGAAATATCCGGGTTTTTCGTGGACCCCGGCACGGGGGTCAGGCTTGGGGCCTCAACAGGGTGCGTCGTCATCAGGGGACGGCGGGGGGCAGGCGTCGGGGGCCATCATGCCAAGCGGTTGCAATGAAATTTCTTCAAGCGGTTTTTTCGTGTCGCTCATGGTGTGATCCTTCTATGGAGTATGGGGAATCAGTGAATTTATGGTGAGGCCCAACCGGGCCAGCATCTCTCTGTTAACGCAATAGCAGGTCTTGGGGCCTTCCACTTCGCCTTGCACCAAACCAGCGTCTTTGAGCAGCTTCAGATGCTGGCTCACCGTGGACTGGGCCAGCGGCATGATTTCGACAATACGACCGCATATGCAGCGGTCTTCATCGAGGAGATGTTTGAGTATCTGAATACGCGCAGGATGGCCCAATGCTTTACACATCTCGGCCAATTGCTCGTCTTCGAGTGGAATGTTTTTGTCGCTCATATGCTCATCCTAGTCTACTTAATCGTTGATCGACGATAGGCGATGACTGTGGTGCCGTCAAGCAAATCTGAATCCGTTATAATCTTGTGCCCAATAATGAGTTTCGATTGTAGGGAAGCTCGCACTGTGCGAAAGTCACAAGTAAGGGATAATGACGAACAAAAACGAGAATATGAAAAAAGCATTTAAGAGTATTTCATTTCTTCTCATTCTTTTTGTAGCGGCGGTTTCAAACGCCGCCGCTCTGGATTGTGAAGAATACGCAAATCCTCAGACACGCGAAGCCGTTTTTCTTGTCCACGATGCTGCTGCCCTGATTGCGAAAAAAGGCGACGCAGCATTCAAGGATTTTTCAGTGAAGGGGAGCCGTTGGTTTGATGGCGACAACTATATTTTTGTCCATGCATTAGACGGGACTCTTGTCTGCAACCCTGCCTATCCTCAACTGATTGGTAAGCAGATGATCGATTTCAAGGACGTCAGCGGCAAGCCGACAGTCCGTTTTATGATTGACCAGGTGACCAAATTCAACACCAAGGGGTGGGTGCATTATCTGTGGCCCATTCCCGGTGATGTCGAACCGACATGGAAGTCCTCGTTTGTGCAGCTTGCCATAGCGCCAAATGGTAAGAAGTACATCGTGGGCACCGGGCTGTACGACGTGCCCATGGAGCGGTGTTTCGCCATCCAACAGGTGGAAGATGCCGCCACGCTTATTGCGAAAGAAGGGGCAAAGTCTTTTGAACACCTGCGCAGCCGGACTGGACCATTTATCTGGAAGAGTACATATGTATACGTCATTGGATTGGACGGTATCGAGTATGTCAATCCGGCTCAGCTGGAGCTTGAAGGAACGGATATTTCTGGCCTGACAGATGCAGCCGGGGATAAATTTGTGGGGAGGATGCTTAAGGTTGCAGAGAGCAAGAAGGGACATTGGATCACATACAAGTGGCCCAAGCCGGGACATCAGGCTGCTTCGACCAAAGAGGCCTATATCAGGCTGGTCCGCTCTGGCGGTAAAGAATATATCGTCGGGTGCGGAATGTACATCGACTGATCGAGTCGATATGAAATGTCAAAAGCCCGCACCAAATGGTGCGGGCCTTTTTTTATTGCGATTTGGCGATACGCCGATGCTTTCTGATGGTGCGGATGGTGTCACCAGTATAGACAGCCAGCCCGGACCAGATGAGACCGAAGGTCAGCAGGTGGCTTGGTCCAAAAGGTTCTTTAAAGAGGAATACGCCGAGCAGGAAGGCAATGCTTGGGGCCAAATATTGTATGACTCCAAGGGTGGAGAGCTGAAGTCGTCTGGCAGCGAAGGCAAAGCTGATAAGCGGCAGGGCCGTGGCCGCGCCCGCTCCGATAAGCAGAAGGTTGATGTCTGTGTTTCCTGCCAGGAAAGCGCTGGTTCCGCTGGCCTGCAAACGAATGAGATAATAAAGGGCCACCGGGCCCAGAACCATGGTTTCAAGGAACAGGCCGGGCAGGGATTCTACAGCCGCCACTTTTCTGAGCAGGCCGTAGAAGGCAAAAGTGAAGGCGAGGACCAGAGATATCCACGGCAGTTCTCCGTAGCTGATGATGGAGTTTGCCACGCCCAGAGCAGCCAGACCGATGGCAATACATTGCATTCTGGACAAACGTTCTTTGAAAAACAGGAACCCGAAAAGAACGTTGACCAACGGGGTGATGTAATAGCCAAGGCTGGTTTCAATAACATGGCTGGTGGTCACAGCCCAAATGTAGAGGAACCAGTTGCCGCCGATGGCGACGCTGCTCAAGATAAGGATGGCGATATTTTTGGGTGAACGCATGGACGCGAATGTTTCGGGCCACCGCTTTTTCACAGTCAGGATGATGGCGATGAATACCAGCGACCACACTATGCGGTGGCACAAGATTTCCATTGGTTCAACGGTCTTGACCGCTTTCCAATAGATGGGCAGCAGTCCCCAGGAGAGAAATGCTGCGAGGGCGGCCATGAAGCCGTATGTGGTGTCTTGAGCAGGCCGTGGTGTCATTCTGGTTCCTTCCCGGTGTGACCGGAAACGGGAACCTACGCCTGATGATTCAGCGGGTAAAGAGGAAACAATTCAATGCCGACTGTTTACCACGGTTCAGGGAAATAGATGCCAGACCCGATGAAATAGTCAGTTCCGGGGATAGGTTCTACATAGCTGAGCTTTTCGAAAATGCCATCAGAGCCGGGCTTTTCCCAGTTGTATTCCACAAAACCACCACCGTTTCGGACCTTTTCGAGCATATTCTTGAACAGCGGAACTCCCTTTACATCCTTTATTTCAAAGAGATTCTGGCCTTCCAGCGCGCGCTGTGTGGCGTGAGCAATGCATAAGCCGTTCATATCCAAAACGAAGAAGTAGCCGCTTTCATCATTGAAAAAACGAGCCGGGTGGATGTAGTCTCGTATTATGAGAATCTGGTCTTCCCGCTCTTGCACCTTCGCCAATATCCCACTCAAGCCGAGGGCTGTTACGTGGACCACCAGTTCGGCATCGTGGCGTACGGCGTGGGTCTTGGCGGTTCTACTGAATGAAAATTGTGGAATGCACAGGAAGGACACGATGATTATGGCGCAGAGCGATCCGGCGGCAACTCGGTGCATGTGGTCCTCCATGGCAAGTGTGTGAAAAGAGTATTTCCCGATTTAATAGTATGCACGAACCTGGAGGAATGCGCAAATTTGTGTGGGCTGATTATGCCTTTTCAGTCATAGCTGCGGCCATCTTTCCCAAGGTTCGGATGCCTTGATGGATCTGCTCTGACCACGGAAAGCCACAACTGAGTCGGATATAATTGGTGAATTTGTCCTGCGTGGAAAAGATTGCACCGGGCGCAATGCCGATGCTCTGCGCTCGGGCCTGAAAGAAGAGTTCCACGGAATCAACCTCTTTTGGCAACTCCAGCCACAACACCGCACCGCCTTGTGGATGGGTGACACGCGTCCCTTCCGGGAAGTGCCGCTCAAGGTGAAGCTGCATGGTGTCCATCTGTTTTTCCAGCGCACTCCTGAGTCTCTTTAAGTGCCGTTCCATGCGGCCTTGTCGGAGATATTCCGCAATAGCCATCTGGGCAGGGGCCGAGGTCGACACATTGGTAGTGGCCTTGATCTCAAGCACTTTCTGGCGAAATCGTCCCGGCAGCATCCAGCCCACTCGATAGCCGGGGGACAGGGTTTTGGAAAAGGAGGAGCAGAGAAGAACCAAGCCCTTCTCGTCGAATTGTTTGTACGTGCCCGGGCGCTTTTGCGTGAAGTAGATGTCCGTGGAGACGTCATCCTCGACCAATGGAATGTCGCGTTCAGCCAGCAGGGTCACGATTTCCCGCTTGGCGTCTTCCGGGGTCAGGCTGGAATCCGGATTATTGAAATTGGGTGCGAGGATACACGCGCTGATATCGAACGTTTTGAGCGCGTGGGCCAGATCTTTGGGCGAGACGCCGCCCTTAGGTGACGATGGGATTTCAACGGCCCGAAGCCCCAGCGTTTCGAGCAATTGCAGGAAACAATAGTAGGTGGGGGATTGGATGAGCACGGTGTCGCCTCGGCGGCATACGGAACGCAGCGAAATGTAGAGCGCCTCCATACAACCCGCCGTGACAACCGGATCATTTGGCGTGGTGGGAATACCGTGTTCCATGGAGCGAAACGCGATCTGGCGAACGAGTTCCGGATCGCCGGGAATAGGGGCGTACCCCATGGCGCGGGCCGGGTCGTTCTTGACCATGCTGGCGGTGATTTTGCTCAAATCTTTGAATGGCAACAGGTCCGCCCCCGGTGCGACCACACCCAGCGGAACAATGTCGTCTCTGCCAACGGATTCGAGCACGGTCTGGATAAGCCCGCTGCGTGTCACGGGCCGAGGTTCATCCATGGGCGTGGGGGATGTTTCGGTACGCGGCAACCGGGTGGAACGCTGGCGAACAAAAAAACCGGAACGGGGTCGGGCTTCGATAACCCCCTTTCGTTCAAGTTCGACATACGCCTGATTCACCGTGGAAATGGACACGCCAAGGTTGGTGCCGAGCTTTCTGAGTGACGGAAGCTTGTCATCCAAGCCGAGCGCACCGGTCTCGATCATGGTCCTGATGTGCTTTTCCACGGCCTGATACCGATATGTGTCGTGTCCCACTGTCGCTGTCTGCATGGTGATTCCAATCTGTTCCGTATGAAGTTTGTAAAAACTGTATCTGTACCGATGGCAGTTTTTCGGCTTTACTGCAAGCGTCGCTTGGGACAGAAGAGTTACATGAAGGAGAAAAAGGAAATGACCACCAGCGTCATACGGGAAGAATCCCCGACATCAACATGGATGTCTGCATTGCGGCAGGCGTCACCCATCGTTATGGGATATGTACCAGTGGGCGCGGCATTCGGTGTGTTGGCGCACAAGACCGGATTGTCCCTGATCAACACCGTGCTCATGTCCACCATCGTGTTCGCGGGTTCGGCCCAGCTCATCGCGGTTGCCATGTTTGCAGCGGGCATGCCGCCGCTCTCCATTATCGCCACCACTTTTGTGGTCAATCTGCGGCACCTGCTTATGACCGCCTCACTCGCCCCGCATCTTAAGTCGTGGAAAAAATGGCAGCTTGCCCTGTTTGCCTACAAGATCACGGACGAGGCGTTTGCCCTGCATTCGGCCCGTTTCGCGCGCGGTGACACTGACAAGACGACCTCTTTTCTCATCAATTCCATTGCCCACGTCTCATGGGTGCTGGCATCCTGGGCGGGCTTTCTCACTGGCTCGACCATCCCGGATATTAAACCGTTGGGGCTGGATTACGCCTTGCCTGCCATGTTCATCGCCTTGCTGACCATGCAGGTGAAAAACGGGCTGCATATTTTTGTCGCCGGATTTACCGGACTGGTCTCCATCGCCTTGATTCAGGCTGGGGCCGACCAGTGGAGTGTGATCATCGCCACCGTTATCGGTGCAACCTTTGGTGTAGGAGTTGAGTCATGGATGAAAAAATAGTTTTCCTGACCATCGTGGGCATGACGCTGGTGACATATATTCCGCGTGTGATTCCGGTCCTTGCTCTGGCTTCACGCACACTGCCCGCCCCTGTGGTCCGCTGGCTTTCCTTCGTGCCGACTGCCGTGCTGTCAGCCATGCTGTTCCCTTCCTTGCTGCTGAAGGACGCCAGTTTTGATTTCTCACCGGAAAACTTTTTCCTGTGGGCATCCATCCCCGCCTTTATTCTGGCATGGCGCACCAAAAGTTTCTTCGGCACCGTGGCACTCGGTATGAGTTTAGTCGCCGCAGGGCGTTATTTCCTTGGATAATTGGAGCAGAAATGAAAGTTATCGGACTTATCGGCGGCATGAGCTGGGAATCCTCAGTCGAATATTATCGTGTTATGAACGAGGAAGTGAAACGCCGTCTTGGCGGGTTACATTCCGCGCGTATTCATATGGTGAGCGTCGACTTTGCGACCATTCGTAGCCATATGCTCGTGGACGACTGGCAGGGTGCTGGCGAGAAGCTGGCAGAAGCCGCCCGAACTTTGGAGCAGAGTGGTGCGGACGTTATTGTGATCGGCACAAATACCATGCACATGGTCGCGCCTCAGGTGGCTGAGGCTGTTTCAATTCCCGTGCTACACATTGCCGATGCCACGGCTGACGCTGTGAAGAAGACGGGCGCGGAGAACGTCGGTTTACTTGGAACTATTTTTACCATGGAGCGCGATTTTTATCGTGGGCGTTTGGCAGAGAATGGCATCACTTCCATCGTTCCACCCAAGGCGGATCGGGAGCTTGTGGATCGCGTCATTTTCGATGAGCTATGCAAAGGGTCTTTTCTCGATGCATCCCGGCAGGAATATATTCGCATTATCAATGATTTGGCAGAGAAAGGAGCGCAGTCGGTTATCCTTGGCTGTACGGAGATTGGCTTGTTGGTTCGCCCTGAAGATACGGCTGTTCCTGTCCTTGATACCTGCCGAATTCATGCCATCAAGGCCGTGGATATGGTTCTTGAGGTAGTATGATAATCTTTTTGTAATTATATATAATAGATTAACTCCCATTTATCCTCTACGTAATCTGGTGGTTGGAGCGAACATTTTTGGGTTTGCCCTGCGCCAGTTTATTTACGGGGAGTATCCTAGTTTGAAACGGTTTATCGTCTATCTGCTGCTGATAATCTGCTGTCTGGCTTTACCGGGGAGCGGGTTTGCTGCTGAGAAAATTCGGGTTGGATATAGCAATAATCCCCCTCTCTCCATTCACGATTCCGAAGGAGTCCCCCAAGGGCTTTCAGTCGATATCTTTAACGCCATTGCGCATAAGCAAGGGTGGGATATTGTCTGGGAGCTTGGCCCAACACACACTCTGCTCCGACAGTTCAAAGAGTGAAAGCTTGATGTTCATGTTGCCGTTCCCTTCGATTACGAACTGACTGCTGATGTAAATTTTACGACCAATTCCATCGTTGCCGACTGGGGTGCTATCTATACTCGCGGCTTGGGTGTTTTCAACATTCAGGATTTGGATGGCCGCCGAATAGGGTTTGCCTTGGATGATCGTCATGTCGACGTATTCAAGGGGCTGGCTGGCGGGCTGGGTGTGAATGTTACGCTGGTGAGTTTTGACAGCTACCGTGATGTCCTGACCGCCGTGGCGAACGGTGAGGTTGACGCGGGCATTGCCAACCGACTTTTCGGTTTGCGATATGGCGATGAATTGGGGGTCGAAGCGTCGCCCGTACTATTTGATCCCGTCTCCATTCGTTTTGCGGTTTCTCAATCAGCCCCTCCCCATATCCTCTCTGAATTGAATACCGAACTCGGTAAGATCAAGGCGGATGGTGAATCTGTCTATTACGAAAGTCTGAAATTCTGGCTCTCTCCAGAAAATCTGGGTGGGAATCTTCTCAAGTCGCCGTATTTTTGGATAGGCGCCGGTGCGTTTTTCATTTTGTCCATCTTTAGCTTCTGGCTTGTGCGTCGGCTTTCTGCCACATCGTCTGAAGTGGATCGGCAAGGGGAAGCACTGCAGGAAGAAACCGAGGTTCGTAAGCGGGCACAAGTTGCACTCTGGGAAAGCGTCGAGCGCCACAGGGCCATGTTCACGGACAACATGTTGCCGCAGTTGCTCGTGAGTTCTGAGGGGTATCACGTTGTCGAAGTGAATCCTGCCGCTGATACATTTTATGGATTTGCTCCCAATGAACTTGTTGGCATGACGGTGAGTGATATCAATGCAGAGCCGCCGGCCAGGATTGGTTCATTCTTGGAGAAGATCAAACTAGGGACCAACCGAATTCAGACCCGACATAGGCTTGCCGATGGCACGGTGCGTGACGTTGAACTCTTCATCAGCAACCTCCTCATTCATGAAACAGGACATAATCTCGTTACCGTGGTGGATATCTCCGAGCGTATGGCGGCTGAACGTGCTCGTATGGTCAGTGAGGAACGCCTCGAACTGGCGGTCAAGGGTGGCGATCTCGCGTTCTGGGACTGGGACATAAAGACCGACTGTCTGACTTTCAATGACCGCTATGCCGAATTGATCGGGTATGCTCCTGATGAAATGGTATCTTCTTTTTCGGAGTGGCTCAAATTCGTTCATCACGGTGATATTGAAGACCTTCGCTCTACTGTCGCCCTCAGCCTTTCGGGAGACGATTCTGCGAGGAATACACAGTTTCGAATGCGTACAAAGAGTGGGGAATGGCGTTGGTTTG
>JAFLJT010000165.1 GCA_022712855.1 Pseudodesulfovibrio sp.
CTTGATCAGGAATTCGGCGTTTTTGTTGATATCTTCCATCCGCTCGGGAAGGATTATTCCTTCACTCTTGTCGATGATGGAATCCATGGCCGCGAGCAGCAGTGTGGTCTGAGCGAACTTCATGTCCTTGGTCAGATTGAGTTGCTTGTTACGAAGGTCGGCAAGCCCTGTTGCTCCATCGACGACGGAGTTGCTCCAGAGAATAACGCCACCCAAGATACAGAGCGCTAATGTGACTCCGGCACCCATAAGTGTCATTTTTACTTTCAGTGTGAATTTCATAATCTCTCCCAAAGTCTTATATATGTGGCTTAACCATAACAGATTTTAGGAGGATACCTATTATCTTTTTTCTTAAAGTTGAGTGAGATGATCGTGATTCGTCATCCATAATATCAATAGGTTAAATAGATGCGGCCAGTTGTGCAATTTTAAAATCCCGCTTTCGGAAGACGAAAGCGGGATTTTAATGATGGAATTGCGCTAATTTAGAAGCGTTTGAAAGCACTATCGTCATCACCCATGTCGAGAGCAATACCGCTGCTTGTGGTTGGAACGGACTTCGTTGCACCTTGCGCAAGAGCTGCTGGCCGAACCTGCGTAGTTTTCACGGAGACGAAACCGCCCATGTCCCGGCCGTCGGCCATGTGGAAGTAGCCTACGCTTTCGGTGAGCTGCTGGGCCTGACTGGAGAGTTCTTCGGAGGTGGACGCCATCTCTTCGGAGGCGGCGGCATTGGATTGAACGACCTTATCCAACTGGGATACGGCGCGGGCCACCTGATCGGCGTGTTCCGAAAGCTCGATATTGGCGCTGGCGATCCCTTGAATTCTCTCCGAGGTCTCTTGGATATCTGGCACCATTTCAGCCAGCAGATGTCCGGCTTTTTCGGCCACGGCCACGCTGGATACGGACAGTTCGCTGATTTCGGCAGCAGCGATGCCGCTTCGTTCGGCCAGCTTGCGCACCTCGGCTGCGACCACAGCAAAACCCTTGCCATGCTCGCCTGCGCGGGCTGCTTCGATAGCCGCATTGAGCGCCAGCAGGTTTGTCTGCCGTGCTATCTCTTCGATAATGGCGATCTTCTCGGCAATGTCTTTCATGGCCTTCACTGTATGCTGCACGGCATCGCCACCATCTCCGGCTTTATCTGCCGTGCGGTTGGCGATCTCATCAGTCTCGTGGGCATTTTTCGCATTGTTACGGATGGATTCGGCCATGACTTCTATGGATGCGGACACCTGTTCCACAGACGCGGCCTGTTCGGTGGCACCCTGTGAGATGGTGTTGGACGTCATGCTCAGTTCACGGCTGCCTTCAGTGACGTTGGTTGCGCCTGTCTGGATGGTGGATGCCACCTCCCGGAGCTTGTCACGCATGAATATGAGCCGCCCGGCAAGCTGTCCGGTTTCATCTTTGGAGAAAACGTGCAGGGATGAACTCAGGTCGCCATCGGCCATCTTTTCGGCAAAGGTCACGCCCTTGAGCAGAGCGAAGACGATGGCCCGGGTGCTGATAGCAAAGGACGGCATCAGAATCAGCACAGCGGTGATGAAAATAACAATGGATGTCCAGAAAGTGCTGTCGAGGACGGTGTAGAGGTTTTCAACAGCCTCACTCGCTTCCTCTTGAATGGAGTCCATGATGGCATCAAGGCCGAGGGCGATAACTTCGCCCTCTTTGTCCAGCACGCTGTCCACTGTGCCAAAGGCTGCTTCAATCTGTTTGATTTCGGCTGAACCGTCTTCAATGAGATTCTTGAGGTCACCCAAAACCACCTGTTCAAGCTGGGGAATGGCAGCTTCAATTTCCTTGAGCAATTCCTTGTCGCTGGCGGATTTGGCATAGAGATTCAAGCTGGGAATTTTACGCTTGAAGGTGGAAAATTCGCTTTCGATGAGGCCGAGGCGCTGGTTGTCGATGACGCCTTCATTGCGGTCAAGGAGAGAGTTCATGGCGGCTAGGATGATTCGGGTTAGGGCGAGTTGCATATCCTTGACGACGACCACGGCAGCCTGATTGCCTTCGCCGTTGAACTTGGTGGAGAGCATGTCGAGGTTGTCGTCGATGGCCCAGCGAATTTCACCCAGATCTTCATCCATCTTTACAAAATCAGCCTCGATTTCACTCACACGAATGGCACTGCCTTCGATGAGATCCTTGAGGTCCACGCGCACCGCTTTGGTGAAGTCGTTCACCGAGGCCGCGACGTCAGCGGCATCTTCTTTTTCCTGGGGAGTATCGGCAGCGGCTTTGAGGGCGTCAGCATTGTCGAGCAGGTAGTCCGAGGCCCGGTTGATCTGGGCCAGCCGTTCGGGCGTAATGGTTCCTTCATCGCGGTCGATGATGGAATCCATGGCCGCCAGCAGGAGTTCGGTCTGGGCGAGTTTCATGCCTATGGTGAGGTTGAGTTGTTCACCGCGCAGGACCATCGTGCCCGCGTCCTGACCAACCACATAGTTACTCCAGATCAGCGCTCCGCCAAGGACAGACACCGCCAGCATTACGCCAGCTCCCAGTGCCATCATTTTCAACTGCAACGTCAGTTTCATAGCTTTCCCCATAAAGTTTCCTGAGATGTAACAAAAACGACTGAACACAACAACACGAATGGAAAGACATTTTGCGAAGTGCAAGTGTTTTTGGGCGTGTATATCATTAACGGCCTACGGACTTGCCACATAACCGCCCCATACGTATGCTGCACGCTCATCATCGCATCAAAGGAGCTTTCCATGAAAATAGCCGTTCTCGGCAGCGGCGCCTGGGGCACCACCCTGGCGAACATGCTTGCCAAAAACGACGTAGATACCGTGCTCTGGGCACGGGAGCCGGACGTGGTCAACACCATCCGCGAAACGCGGGAGAACCCGACCTTTCTGCCGGGCGTGACCCTGTCCGAAAAGCTGAAGGTCGAGTCTGATCCCGTCACCGCTTTTAAGGACGCTGACTATTATCTGGTCGCCATCCCCAGCCAGTTTATCCGTCCCGCATTGGAAGGATTTAAGGATATTTTGCCGGACAAGCCGGTTATCGTCTGCGCCTCCAAGGGTATTGAACTCGACACCCTCTCTCCCATGAGCAAAGTGGTGGCTGAGGCGCTGGATGGCAAACATCCACGTTACGCCTCCCTTTCTGGCCCCTCCTTTGCTGCCGAGGTCAGTGCGGATATGCCGACCACGGTTTCCCTTGGTTGCGAAGACCACGAGCTGGGCCGCGAGCTTCAGACCGCTTTTTCCACGCCCGCTTTTCGCGTCTATTTCACGCCGGACTTTCGCGGTGTGGAACTGGGCGGTGCGGTCAAGAACGTCATGGCTATCGCCGCTGGCATTTCCGACGGCCTGAACTTCGGCCACGATGCCCGGGCAGCACTCATCACACGCGGGCTGGCCGAGATGAGTCGCTTGGGACAGGCCATGGGCGGACAGCTGCGCACCTTCATGGGTCTTTCCGGCATGGGCGATCTGGTGCTGACCTGCACCGGCGACCTTTCCCGAAACCGACAAGTGGGCCTCAAGCTTGGTCAGGGCCAGAAGATCGACCAGATCATCGGCGAAATGAAAGCCGTGGCCGAGGGCGTCAAGACCACCAAGTCCCTCTATAACCTCGCCCAAAAGCTGAAAGTTGAATTGCCCATCACCGAACAGGTCTACAATGTGTTATATGAAGATAAAGAC
>JAFLJT010000315.1 GCA_022712855.1 Pseudodesulfovibrio sp.
GCCGGTGCGCAGGTGGTGGTGCTGTATGTTGCTCCGTCCCTGAGTCAATACGTTGGTTTCCATGTGCCGCCCAGTTCCATCGAAAGCTTTGTGGGCGAGATCGTCACTGGCGCCGAAGACACCATGACTGAGTTCATCAAGGACAACTTCAAGGACCTGAACGTCACGGGCAAGGTCGTTACCGGCTATCCGGCCGAAGAAGTTCTGACCATTGCCGAGGCCGAAGGCGCTGACATGATCGTCATGGGCACCCATGGTCGCAAGGGCATTGATCGTATTCTGTTCGGCTCTGTGGCTGAAAAGATCGTCAAGTCCTCCAAGGTTCCCGTGCTGACCGTGCGTCCCAAGCAGTAACCAATGCCCTTTACGGGGGTGCATAAAGAATATACAAAGAGCGGCTCCGGCCGTTCTTTGTTTTGCGGTAGGGAATTATTTCAGTAGACGTGAGCCGCGTCGCGCCATTCTGGGGAGAAAGCCATGAGAGATTTTAGTGTCCGTTCGGAAATTTTGTCGTTTGACCCATACACTCCGGGTATGACCATCGAGCAAATACAGGAACGGTACGGTCTAAAAACCGTGATTAAGCTTGCCAGCAATGAGAATCCGCTGGGCGTTTCTCCCATCGTGCAGAAGGTGATCAGCCAGAACGCCAACAGGGTTTTCCGTTATCCCGAGAACAACTCACCTCGCCTTGTTGCCGAGATCAGCCGCCAGATCGGCGTGCCTGCCAATTCCATCATGGTGGGTAATGGTTCTGACGAAATCATCGACATGCTTTTCCGCATGAAAGCCACACCGGGCAAGTCCAACATCGTCTGTTACGAAAACAGTTTTGCTATGTACGAGATGTGCGCCAAGCTGGCGGGTGTCGAGTATCGCGAAGTGCCGCGTGGCGAAGATTACGCCCTGCCGCTGGACACCATGGCCGAAGCTGCTGACGAGAATACCGCCATGGTTATCGTCACCAGCCCGGACAACCCAACAGGGCTGGCCGCCTGCGTGGAAGACCTGTCTGTCCTCGCCGGAGTGCTGCCCGAAGATTGCCTGCTGGTCGTGGACGAAGCGTACATCGACTTTGTCTGGCCGCCGGAATCCTACACCCCGGTGCAGGCCTTCGATAAATTTGAAAATCTCGTTGTCCTGCGCACCTTTTCCAAGGCGTATGGATTGGCCGGACTGCGTGTCGGTTACGGGATTATGCCGCCTAAGCTGCTTGGTTATCTGAAGAACGCGCGTATCCCGTTCACGGTAAATTCGTTGGCTGAGGACGCTGCCATTGCCGCGCTCAACGACGATACTTTCTACAATGAGACGTTGCAGGTGGTCATGCGTGGCCGCGAATGTTTTCTGAACGAACTGCCAAAACTCGGCTGCAAGGTGTGGCCGAGCCAGGCGAATTTCGTCATGTTCGAGCCGACCAAACCTGCACAGGTTGTGTTCAAGGCGTTGCTCAAGAAGGGCATCATCGTCCGTCCGTTGGGAAGCTTCGGCCTTGGCAAGCTCATCCGCGTCAACGTTGGCACCGATGCTGAAAACAAGCAGTTCATTGAGACACTCGGCGAGGTGCTTGGTGGCTAATCCGCTCATCGTCACCATCGACGGTCCGGCAGGTGTGGGCAAATCCACCATGGCGAAACAGCTCGCCCGCGAACTCGGCCTTCCGTACCTCGACACCGGAGCCATGTTCCGCGCCATCGCCTGGAAACTGGGCGACGGTTCGTGGGAATGGGATGAAGCCAAACTTGATGGCGAACTCACCAGCTTTGATTTTTCTCTCTCCGGCATAGGCGAGGACTCTGTTCTTTCGCTGAACGGAACACCTATCGGTAACGAAATCCGCACCGAAGAGGTCGGCATGTGGGCATCCAATGTCGCCACGCTCCCGGTGGTTCGCACATTCCTTAAAACGACACAGCAGAGCCTTGGTGCGCGGTTTTCTCTCGTGGCAGAAGGGCGTGATATGGGGACGGTCATTTTCCCCGAAGCGCCGCACAAATTTTTCCTCGACGCCACAACCGAAGAGCGCGCCCAGCGCCGCTTTCTCCAGCTTCAGGGCATGGGCAAACCCGCTGATCTGGACGAGTTGAAAGAGCAGATTGCCAAACGAGATTATCAGGATCGCAACCGCGCAGTCGCACCGCTCAAGGCTGCCGACGACGCCATGATAATTGACACCACCAGCTTGAACAAACCGCAGGTGTTTGATGCTCTGAAAGAGGGCGTTGCTTTGTAAACAATCACGCTTCCCCGGTTTGTTCTCTCAAGGAATAATGGGGTTGTGGATTTGTCGGAAAGGTGTAGGTTTCACGAAATAGTCAAACCCTTTGAGACCCCTATGTTCATCATCGTTCGGTTACTCATATTTCTTGTCTTTCTCGGCATCCCCATGGCTGCACAGGCCACGGATGACACGGTCATTTTTGCCCTGTTCACTCGCGGCTGGGCGCCTTTTGAGATGACCGTTGGCAGAGAGGCCACTGGCGTGGCGACTGACATTTTTAGGGAAGTGATGCCTGCGAATGTTAATGCCGTGGTGGAGCTTGATCCCACTCCTCGAAAGTATCTCTACCATGCCACCAAACCCGTATACACGCGCCTTGAAGCAAAAGAATGGGTGGATCCTTCTTTTGAGTATTTGTGGAGTGATCCGGTCGTAAAGCTTGAAAGCGTTTTGTATTCTTCCGCTGAAACACCTGTGGAGTTTACCGGAGTCGAAGGCCTTGAAGGCAAGATCATAGGCTGCGTGAGAAATTATACGTATCCTCGGGTCGAGCCGTTGTTTGAAGCCGAGAAGGCCCAACGCTATGACGTCAACAAAGAGCATCTCTTGTTGCGCATGGTCAAAGCCGGACGGGTGGACGTCGCGGTTATGGACGCTATTCAGGCCAAATGGCTTATTCGAAATAGCAATGAATTCGATGCTGCCGATTTCCATGTTTCTGCCGCACCCGTCAGTGTTGTTGATCTTCGTTTTGTGTTCAACATGGCACCCGGCTGGGATAAACGCCTTCCGGAAGTCAACGCTCGTATCAAAAAGATTCAGGAAAACGGGAAACTCGACGAAATATTTTCAAAATATCGATAGCCCGACATTCTCTCATACAAACGAAGAAAGCCGCCCATAGGGCGGCTTTCTCTTTTTAAATACTGTGAGACGCCTAGACGACAGCCCCATCCGCCATCCGAATAACTCGGTCGGCACGGGCTGCGTACTCATCATCGTGGGTGACCATGACAATGGAAAGTCCGTCATTTTTCAGGTCCGCCAGCAATTCCATGACAGATTCGCCGGTTTCTCTATCAAGATTGCCAGTGGGTTCGTCGGCGAACAGGACCGTTGATTCTTTGACCAAAGCCCGGGCAATGGCCACGCGCTGTTGCTCTCCACCGGAGAGATGCCCGGGGATTTTACTTCCTTTGCCAGCCAGGCCTACCCGTTCGAGGCAGGCGTCGGCGCGAAGCTTGGCATCCTTGGATACCGGGGCCAGTCCCCTCATATAGGGGAGCAGCACGTTTTCGCGGGCCGAGAGGTAGGGCAGCAGATAGTGGAATTGGAAGACCACGGAGAAATCCTTCTGGCGCAACTGGTTGAGCCGGGCTGCTGAAAACGAGGTCACGTCTTCGCCGCCGTAAAGAATTTCGCCGGAATCCGGGGCGAGCAGGGTAGACAGGACATTGAGGAAGGTCGTCTTGCCGGACCCGGAACGGCCCACGATGGAGACGAATTCGCCGGGGTTTACGGTCAAATCCACTCCGGTCAGGGCATGGGTTACCACGCCTTCGGAATGGAATGTTTTCAGGATATTTTTTGCTTCAAGCATGACTGGCTCCTACAACGAAATCAGGGCTTCGGATGGTTCTATGGAAGATGCCTTCCAAGCCGGGAAGAACGCGGACAATACTGACACACCGACGATGAACAGGCAGGTGAGTGCCATGTCGCCACCGTTGAACGAGAGCGTCGTGTCCTCGGCCATGTCGAGGATTTTCAATACCTCAAGGCTGAGTGCGAACCCGCCGAGATACCCAATGGCTCCGGCCCCAATGCCGATAATCATCGCCTCGAAACAGAAGATGCCGAAGATGCCCTTGCGCGAGAAACCCAGCGAACGCATGAGGCCGATCTCTTTGATCCGCTCATTGACGCTGGAGAGCATGGTCACGCCTACCATACAGCAGGCGATGAACAGAATAATTATGCTCACGGTCAGGATAAGTTGTTTGACGAAATTAACCGAGTACATGCGCTGCTTGACGATGGATTGCAGAGCCTGAATTTCCGTGTCGGGCAGTGCCTCCTGAAGTTGGTGCACGATGTCTTCGATGGGACAGCCTGCGCATAGGGCTGCGACTTCGACAAAGTTCACCCGATCCGGGGTGCCGAACGTCGCTTGGGCAAAGTCCATGCCTGCGAAGATGACGGAATCATCATCGCTGCCCGTGGGGAAGAGTATGCCGGAAACCGTGACGGGTGCGCCGCCCAGTTCAAGGGAATCCCCCTGTTTGAGGTTGAGACGTGCAGCCGCTTTGGAACCGACCACCACCCCGTCAGGTGTGGTGGGATACTCGCCATTGAGCGCCCAATATCCCTTGAGAGTTTTTTCCTTTTCCCAACGCACACCGACAACGCCCACGGTAGCGCCGTCCACCTGGGCCATGGCCACCAGCTTGGGTGCGACCACGGCGATGCGGTCCTTGAGTTCGATGGACGTGACTTTATTCATGACCTCGGATTCACTCAGGTCGGTGACGCCGAGCAGCATGTCGCCCATGGAGAACCCGCCATAACTGACGGTGAGTTTTTCGCTCTTGGGCATGACGAGAATGTTCGCGCCGAATGCCGTGAGCTTTTTCTCCAACGACTCGCCCACTACGCTGGACACGTAGTTGAGCGAGACGATGGAAGTCACCCCAAGGGAGAAGACCACCAGCAAGAGCAGGGTTTTCACCCATTTCTTGCGTGTGTTCCGCAGGGGAATAGTCAGGATGTTCATTTAAAAGTATCCACGTCCGGCCATGATGTCCTTGGCCTTGATGGTGATTGTCTTGTCATCGAATACGCGTGTCAGGGGTGATGGATTACATCCGCCCTGGACTTCGTTGATGCGTGAGGAGTGAAAGCGCATGCCGCAATTGTTGCAGACCATGAACTCGCCGTCCTGATCGTATCCCTTCTTTTCACGGAAGCAGACATCGCAGGCGTCGAAGGCGGCACGGATGACGCCATCAGAAGATTTGAGCAGGAAGAATTTCACTTCGAACCCACCTTTTTCCAGACTATAGTAATGGGCCTCGCCGTCATCCACATCATCGACCTGGATGGTCACAACGCCATCCTTCGGCTCCACGCTGGTATATTTACCCATGGCAAACAGGGCGTGGGCATTACCCGCAACAAAAAGAGCCATAACAAAAGCCGCCATAACGACGGAAAAACGTGTCAATTTCATGATCCCTCCTAGAATCGAACAGAATTCCATACCGCAGAGGTATGAAAATAGAGTGCACATATCTTGCACAGCGAGACTGTATTAAGCATAATACGTACCAATCAAGAGAGTAAGTCTTTCTGCACGGTTGTCCAATTCAAGGATTACAGACCGTCCAGATTGGTGCTATATTCAGCACAAGTCGTGCGCGAATTTGCACATTTGAGCAAGGTGCAATGGCAATTAATAAAAGGCTATTCCCTTTGGCTCGTTTTTGTTATTTCTTCATAAAAGCAGAATTGATACAACGGATAGCAAATGGACCAGTTCAAAGAACTCATACAATCGCATCAAGACTGGCTGGCTGAACATGTTCAGGCACAGGCCAAAGAGCATGGCTTTACCGAGCTGGCCTCTACTCGTGCCAAAGAGTGGCTGCAGTCCGTTAACGCCATCACTGACGTTATGGTCAGCGTCCTCGATTGTTGTGGTCTGGGTGGTTGCCCACCTTCTCCGGACGCTGAAGCTCCCGATGACCCTGTTTCTCTTTTTGCTGTAGAAGTATCTCGCCGACATCGTGAGCGGGGCATTGGGCTTGCCATGTTTATGAGTCTGCTCAAATTTTATCGCCGTTCGTATGGCAGTCTTGTCAGGCAAGAAATCAGCGATCCGTTTCGTAAAGAAGAATACAGCCTGTTCCTGACACAATTTTTTGATAAAGTTGAGATCGCCCAGTGCGTGGATTGGGCCAATGCCAAGGACGAGGAAGACCTTGCCCGGCTCGAGGCAAAACATGCGGCTATAACCGAGGAAAGAAACCGATTTCTGACCTTGGTTGAAAGTATGAACTCTTCGGTTTTTATGCTTGATGAAGACCTGAACATCGACGCCATAAACACTACCGCTGCATCCCTTCTTGGAATTGCGGACGATCCCGGACACCTTGCTTACGCCCTGAACGATGCATCGCAGGTGGTAACAGAAAATGCTGCGACTAAAGTTTCTCTTGAGACAGCCCTGCCATGGTTGTTTACGGGGATTAACCGATCGTGCCATTTGGGCAAGGGGGAGCAGAATTGTCGATTTGATTTGGCTGCTGAAGCGGATATCGAAACCCGGCACTACACTGTTTCCCTGTCGAACCTGACCAATATTTCCTATTTATATACTGGCTATTCCGTTGTTTTGGATGACATTACTGATCGTGTGCACATGGAGCATCAGTTAAGTCGTGAGCGTAACAGGGCTGCCCATTATCTCGACGTAGTCGGTTCCATTGTCGTGGCTCTGGATGCTTCGGCGGGCATCACCCTTATCAATAAGGCGGGCAGCGAGGTTCTGGGCTACAAAGAATATGAACTCCTTGGCAAAAATTGGGTGGATATTGTCATTCCGCTCGAGCAGCGTGATGAGCTGAAAGATTATTTTTACCACATCATTTCCGAGGATATCGAACTCGACGATGAGCATATCAACTACGTCACGACCAAGGGTGGCGAGGACAGGCTCATCTCCTGGAAAAATCGACTC
>JAFLJT010000159.1 GCA_022712855.1 Pseudodesulfovibrio sp.
CATGGCATCTCCTGCCACTTTTTGTTCTTCTTCACCTCGACGGTGAAACCGGCCTTGAAATCTTCCATGATGCGCAGGGTGAGTGCGACGTACGGCCAGGAAACAGCTTTTTTGCCGACCACATTGATGGTCACTTCATGAGCAGCCAACGGTGCACCCAAGAGCAGGCCGGAGAGGTATTGGCTGCTTTCTTCCAGAGTGATTTCCACCTTTTTCTTGGTGTAGCCCTTGCTGGTCATAATAAAGGGGAGGAACCCCTCTTTATCAGTGTACTTGAATTTGGAGCCGAGTTTACCGAGTGCTGTGGTCAGTTCGCCCATGGGGCGCTCGTGCATGCGCTCTGCACCGTGAACATGGAATGTGCCGTGTCCGGCGGCGGCCACTGCTGTCATGAGACGGCAGGTGGTGCCGGATTCGTGCATGAAAAGTTCGTGCGGCTCGTCATCTTTTTTCTTGCCGTCGGCATTGCCACCCTTGGGGCCTTCTTCCATGCCTTTGACGATGAGCTTGCCGTCTTTTTCCTTGATGCTGGCACCGCAGGCGGTCAGGCAACCGCGTGTGCGGGTGATGTCGTCCGAGTCCAGAATGGCCGAGATTTCGGATGTGCCATTGGCGAGGGCGGCAGCGATAAGTGTGCGGTGCGACAGCGATTTGCTGGCGGGCGCATTGATGATGATAGGCGCTTTGGTCATTATCTTTCCTCCTGCGTGGGGTAGGTTCCGAGCACGCGTAGGGTATGGCATTGTTCTCTGATATCTTCGAGCAGTTCTGCATGCTGCTCGCTGCTCAAGTCACATTCCAGATCAGTGAAAAAGACGTATTTCCAGTTCTCGCCACGGAAGGGGCGGGATTCGAGTTTGGTCATATTGATACCCTGATGTCCCAGCGTTGTCAGCACGCGGGCCAAGGCACCGGGTTTGTCCGGCAGGGTGAACAGGATGCTTGTCTTCTCGCGGTGATCTTCCTGAGAAGGCGATGCGCCGATGACGAGGAAACGGGTCCAGTTGTCCGGCAGGTCCTCAATGTTCTGGGCGAGTATGTTCATGCCGTGCATGTCTGCCAGCTTGATGTGGCCGACAACGGCTGCGGATTTCTTGGACGCGACCACCTCGGCGGCTTCGGCCGTGGATTCCATGGGGATGGTCGGTATATCGCCAAGGTTGTTCTTGATCCATTCGCGACACTGCCCGAGCGGCTGCGGGTGGGAGTAAACCACCTCCACATCCTCTATGGATTCGGCGTTGGAAATGAGACTATGGCTGATACGGCTGAATACCTCGGACTGGATGTAGACCTTATACTTCATGAACAGATCGACAACCTGTCCAACGGTCCCTTCGATGGTGTTTTCCAGCGGGATGACACCCAGTTCGGCTCCCTCTTCGGCTACGGCGCGGAAGATATCCTCAAAGTTTCCTTTGGGAGTGAGGGATGCGGCAGATCCCATATGCTCGATGGCGGCAAAGTAGGAAAAAGTGCCTTCGGGGCCGAGATACACCACACGTTCCGGGCGCTGCAAATGACGCGAGGAACTCATGATTTCGCGGTAGATGGTGCGCAGATGCTTGTCCGGCATGGGGCCGGGGCTGGAATCCGCGATCTTGTCCATGACTTCCTGCTCGCGGAACGGCTTGTAGATAGGCTCGTCATTAGCCGCTTTGTAGCGACCAACACCGAGGCTTACTTCGGCTCGTTGATTGAGCAGGTCCACGATCTGGTTGTCCAGCGAATCAATCTTGACCCGCAGAACTCCGAGATCAGGGATGTCGTTTTTATCAGTCTTGTCAGCCATGACGTTGTCTCCGATGAAGGGGGTTAGCCTTCAACAATCTCTTCTTTGATGCGCATACCGAAATGGCGGCCTGCTTCGTCGGTCTTGACCATGATCTTGTCGCCTTCTTTCAGAGTAACGACGGAGACAGGTTCGCCCTTGTCGGACACCACGCGGATGGTCTCAGCATTTTGCAGGAAGATCTGGCCTTCCTTCATGCCTTCCTTGGTCTTCACTTCAGCCTTGATGAGCAGCATGGGACGGACTTCGACCTTCACGCGACCGACGGTGGCGATGGAGGTTGTGCCGTCTGCGCTCACGATGAGGACCTCGGTGCCGCCAGCCAGTTCTTCGAGGTAGGTGGTCTTGTCGCCGGGCATCTGGGCGTAGGCGTGGACTGCTCCGGCATTGATGCGGAACGGGCGTGCGGCTACGTACGGATTGGACTCGGTTTCGGCGTGGACGAGGAAGGAAAAGGCGCTGGAATTGCCGATAAGCATTCCCTGACCTTTTTTGAGCATGGAAATGGTGTCTACACAGACGCGGTGGCCGAGTCCGGTGGATTCGATGGCGGTGACGGTGGCGACTTGGAGATCCATGGTTCCCTGCGAGAGTTTGAGTTCGGTGACGATCTGCTTGAGGTCGGCAGCGCCTTCGGGCAGGACCACGACGGTGTCGCAGCCGCGCTCAAGGATACCAGCGGCCAGTACGGCGCGGTCGAGATTCTCACATTCCAGCGCCAGCGTGTCGACCTGCGCGAGGATGTTCTCAACCGGGATGATCTCCCAGCCTTTTTTGAGAACCACGTCCTGGCCCTTGTTG
>JAFLJT010000050.1 GCA_022712855.1 Pseudodesulfovibrio sp.
CCCCAGACCCCCAACCCCATCTCCCTTCCTAAACTTTTTGTAGGCGCAGTCGCGCGAGTTGTGGGAATCGATCATGTGGAGTCTTGAATAAAATGACTACGCAGATTGTGTCATTTCAAGATGGAATCAGGTTTACAGTTCATCCCCTAGGACCAACTCTGTCACTTTCCGGCAGGCTTCCTCGTCCGGCACAAAGGCGGTTTCACCTATGGCGACCACTGGGCGCATGCCGATGAGCGAATTGAGGATGTAGGCGTGGCGGTATATCGCCAGGTCTTCAAGATTGATAAGCTTGGGCAGGATTTCGTGGACAGTGCCAGCCAGCTTGAGGGCTGTTGATGGCAGGCGGTACGGCGTGTCCATTTCGAAAAAATCACCATTTTTTTCCAGAATGATGGCTCCGGTCGTCGATTCAAGCAGATTGTTATCAAAATCGAGCAGTGCTGCGTCATCAAACCCACGGGCGCGGGCCTCTTTCAATGCCAGATGGAAAAACATGTAGCTTGTGGTTTTCTGGGCATTGAGCGTGGAGACATGCCGGTCATTACAAAGACAGAGGCGATACGCCTTGTACGGCTGCGGTTCAAAAGGTGCGGCCAGAATGACGGGGTGCGCTTCCGGTTCTTCGATGGGATAAAAAATATTCACTCGGGCGAACTGTCCATCGAGGCCATTACGGTTGAGCACCTGATGGATAACAGCATCGAAGTCGATGGTTTTATGGTCCACATCAAAGGCTCGTAAAGCGTGGAGTAACCTGTCGAGATGAAGGCCGAGATGGCAGAGATTTTTCCCGTTATAGCAGATGGTTTCGAAGAAGCCCGCGCCGTAGCGGAAAGCGGGTGCTGCCGGATCGAGAACGACTCCCTCGTGGCTGAACGCGCCTTTGGAATAGTGGATCATGAAGCCCCCAGAATGAGAAATTTTTCAGCTTTTGCCATCGTTTCCTGATACTCGTTTGCCGGGTTTGAGTCCACCACAATGCCACTTCCGGCATACGAGTCGAGCTGGCCCGTGTCGTGATTGTATACCCCGGTACGGATGGCGATGGACGAATCCATGTTCTGCTCGTCGCGAATAACCACCACGGACCCACAATACATGCCCCGGCTGTGCGGTTCCAGATTTTCGATTATTTCCATGGAACTTTTCTTGGGACACCCGGTGATGGAACCGCCGGGGAAGGCATCCAGAAAGAGGTCCAGACAATCACGCCCTTCGCGCAAATCGCCATGCACATCGCTGTACATCTGCAACAGATTATCCACGGCAAAAACGGACTTGTGGTTCTCCACCCGCACTGAACCATAGGCGCAATTGGCCGAGATGTCGTTACGAATAAGATCAACGATCATAGACAGTTCCGCATCTTCCTTGGGCGAGCTGGTGAGCTGCGCAACCTGCTCTGGCGTATACTCATCAAAGCGCAAAGTACCTTTGATGGGTTGAGACAACACATGCCCGTCCTCTACGCGCAGGAACCGCTCCGGCGATGTGGACAGCACTTGGTGCGGGCCGGATTTGAACCACGCATAAAACGGTGCGGGATGATCGTTGCGCAGGGCAAGGAACAAGGCCAGCGGATCTAGATCCGGGCATTCCCATGAAAATTTGGTGGAGAGATTGAGTTGGTAGGTATACCCCGACAGGATGTGTTCCAACGTTTCGCGCACCCCGGCCTCGTACGGGACACGGCTCAATGACATGGTCGGTGCACCAGACGGAAATCCCACCACAACGCCCTTCTGGGCTTCGCTTTGTGGTGCTGCGAATTGCGCAATCAACGTATCAAGTAACGCCGAATCATTTGTGGAAATAGTTGCCTCGCCTGCCGCAGCATCGAACTCCACAACAGACGCATATTTCTTCAAATGCCCCAGCGGGAAGTCACGGGGCTTTGCTGAATCCACACCACGAAGCATCATGCCGTAGGTATAACTGACATACCCCATGGTCACGCCGGGCGTGCCGAAACAAAACGTCTTTATCTCATCTGGCGAGGTTGTTTCAGAAAACGACAACTCGGCCACAGGATGAATGCCAATCACGGACGTGGTTTCAGCCGGATATCCCGGCGATGAAAGCACGAGGTCCGCGTCCATATCCCGGCCCATGCGCCCGGCGAAGACGTCGAACTGCTCGCGGCTAACGGAGATTGAGGAATGCAAGAGCGTCATGGATGAACGCGCCTCCGTCAGGGGTTAGGAACGATTCGGGATGGAATTGATAGCCGAGGAGGCTGTCATTTTCAGACCCCAGACACATGGGGATGGAAGCGTTGTTTTCGGCCAGAATGTTCAGCCCGTCGCCGACCTGCGTTACGCACAGGGAATGGTATCGCGCCACCACCCGTTCTTCGCCAAACCAGTCGATGGTGTCGGTTTTGCCGTGCACACACCCCGGCAATCGTCCGGTAGAGCCGCCCCGGTATTCATTCATGATCTGCATACCGAGACACACACCCAGCACGGGCTTTTCGGCCTCGAAAACCCGTTCATAACCGGGATAATCCTCTGGCATTCCCGGCCCGGGAGAGATGACAATCAGGTCCGGCCAATGCAGGTCCGATTCCGAAAGCTGCCCATACGACGCAACCACAATTCGGCAGCCTGCGATGGACGTTGCCAGCAGGTGTTCCAGATTGTGCGTAAAGCTGTCATTATTGTCGATTAGCAGAATATTCATGTACTCTCCGCGACTAGTCATAAAGGAGTCGGGCGAACCTTTCAATGAGAGGTTGCAGCCAAACATTATAATGGATCCAGAACCATCAACTCTTTGCAACGGGGCCGCTCTCTGGTAGGAATTACGGCATGAAAGATATGCGTATACCAAAAATGAAATTAGTGAGCACCGTCAAAGCAGCTGGTTGAGCTGCTAAGATCGCTCCGGGGGACCTGGAGCAAGCTTTATCGGGCGTTCATGTCCGACCTGATGACCGCGTTTTAGCCGGAGGCCCCGGCGATAACGAGGACGCTGTCATATTGTCTTTTCCCGACGGGAAAGCGCTGGTACAGACCGTTGATTTCTTTACGCCTATCGTCAATGATCCCTACAGGTTCGGACGCATTGCTGCAGCCAATTCACTCTCCGACATTTACGCCATGGGCGGCACACCGTGGTCAACCATGAATATCGTCTGTTTCCCCATAAAGAATCTGCCGATCGACGTACTGACCGAAGTATTGCGTGGCGGCAAGGATGCAGTGGAAGAAGCCGGAGCCGTTCCGTCCGGTGGCCACAGCGTGGAAGATGACGAACTCAAATACGGACTGGCCGTGTCCGGCATTGTTGATCCAGATCGATTTGCTTCCAACCGGGGCGTGAAGCCGGGCGATGAGCTCATCCTGACCAAACCGATCGGCACAGGCGTGCTTGCTACGGCGGTCAAGGGCGAAATGCCTGGCTCTGATGAAATGGAAGATCTCCTTTTCGACATCTGCGGCCGCCTTAACCGGGCTGGTGGCGAAGTTATTACCACACTCGGCCTGACAGGTGCCACGGATATCACAGGATTCGGACTGGGCGGGCATCTTATCGAACTGGCCGAAGCGAGCAATGTGACCATTCAACTGCACATGGCCGCAGTGCCGCTTATTCCCGGCGCCATGGATCTGGCTCGTATGGGTATGATGCCAGCAGGTTCCATCTGCAATCGCAATCATTACCTGAAACGGACCACAACCACTCAGGGACTCGATCCCATCAATCTTGATCTGATGTTTGATGCCCAAACGTCGGGCGGACTGCTGCTGGCCGTACCGCCAGAAAAACTTGATGAGGCCAAAACCATGCTCACCAAAGCGGGCGATCTGGCAGCGCACATCGGCACGGCGCGCGCATCACAAGACGGCGAAACGCCCCTGTTTATCGTCTAGGTCAGGAAATCTACTTTCTCGCTTCGGTCATAACCCGGAACAACTCGTCCTGGAGTTCGTTCATATCAAAGGGCTTGGCCATATAGCCATCCATACCGGATTCGATGAACCGCTTACGATCTCCCTTCATGGCATGGGCTGTGAGGGCAACAATCGGCATTTCTATCTTGAGTTCCTTGCGAAGTACCCGCGTGGTTTCCATACCATCCATTCCGGGCATCTGGATATCCATGAGAACACAATCAAACGTTTCCGTCCGTAATATTTCCACCGCTTTTTCACCGCTTTCTACACAAGTGACCGTATGCCCCAGCTTGCCGAGCAGCCGCTTGGCAACGATACGATTCACATGCTCGTCTTCAGCCACAAGGATGTCCAGACCACCAATATCGCCCTTCATTTCAACGGATCGAGGCAAACGGCTCGGACTGGCCGACTGGACCGCAAGGGTGAAGACGATAGTGGTCCCCTTTTCCTCTTCACTGATCACGGCGATGTTGCCGCCCATGAGTGTGACCAGACGACGGACGATACCGAGGCCGAGACCTGTCCCCTGATATTTGCGGGAAAAGGAACCGTCCACCTGGGTAAAGGGATCAAAAATACGTTCTATCTTATCGTCAGGAATGCCGATGCCTGTGTCAGAAACAGAGAAGTAGAGCTGCGTCCGGCCATCCTTGAGAGGCCGCGCAATGGGATACCCCTCCACCCTGATCGATCCCTGTTTCGTAAATTTGGTCGCATTGCCCACCAGATTGAAAAGAATCTGACGCATACGCCCCTTGTCTGCCAGGAAATGACGGGGAAGGGATTCATCGATGTGCCAGGTAATCTCCAGCCCGCGAGATTCCGCCTGATGACGAAAAACGCTGACAACGGACTCGAGGATTTCGCCCAGTTCCAGTTCCTGAT
The DNA here is from genome assembly GCA_022712855.1 of Pseudodesulfovibrio sp. Classification (GTDB taxonomy): domain Bacteria; phylum Desulfobacterota; class Desulfovibrionia; order Desulfovibrionales; family Desulfovibrionaceae; genus Pseudodesulfovibrio. The sequence goes on from JAFLJT010000050.1 coordinate 4,791, forward strand.
CATCAAATTCCAGCATGCCGGATTCAATCTTGGAAAGATCAAGAATATCGTTGAGAATTTGCAACAGGTTCTGGCCTGAAGTCACTGCGGTATCCAGATAATCTCGCTGGTCATCAACCAGAGACGTTAGTTGAAGGAGCTGCAGCATACCGAGCAAGCCGTTGAGCGGTGTCCGGATTTCGTGACTCATGTTGGCGAGAAATTCGTTCTTGGCTATATTGGCCGTCTCGGCCTCGACCATGGCGACCTTCAGTTCTTCCTCCATAGATTTGAGGTCGGTGATATCAGCGGCCATGTGCATGTGGACGAGCTTGCCCTCTAACCATTCAATGGCCCGGTCATGGTTTAGATACCAACGCCGGGTGAGCGGATTAAAGCGTTCGCAGATAATGGTATCGACGGGCTTACCTGCCGCATCCACCATTTTCCCCTTGGGGCAGAATGAACAGGGCTCTGGTTCATCCCGAAACGCCTTGTGACACTTTGACCCTGCAGCAAGCTCGCCGAAATGCTCACGCATATGCGCGTTCATGAAAAGCACCTCATCGGTTTCGATGCCGGAAACATAAATATCAGCGTCGATGCCATCCAAAATTTTGAGCATCCGTTCATGGGACTCCTTAAGCCCTTGCTCAGCCAGTCTCTCTTCAGTCACGTCGCGATTGGAACCATAAATGCGCCGCAGCGTGCCCGTTTCATCAACATCAGGAAGGCCTGTTGTAAAAAATAGTACCTCGGAACCATCGGCCTTAAGCCCACGATACTCTATTTCCACAGGCACCAGATTCCGCACGATTTTTTCCCAAGCGCTCGCAACAGCAGTGCGGCTGTCTGGGTGAACATACCGCTCCATAAATTCACGCAAATCTTTGGGCGCGTATCCCGGTTCTTTTCCATGCAATTGCGCCTGCCCAGCGGACCAGAAGATATCCCCGGTGTCCATGCTAACATCCCAACCACCAATTCGGCTGATGCGTTGCACTTCATCAAAGAGTTCCTGACTATGCCGAAGCGCCCTGTTGGCATCCTTCCGCTCCGTGAGATCATACACATACGTAAACAGATATTCCTGCCCACCGTATGATTTGTAGTGGCTGACTATTTCTGCGGGGAAAGACGAACCGTCTTTGCGAACACGCAAAAATTCGAATTTCCTGAGAACCGTTTTTCTCCGCTCTTCCCAGTAGGCAGGCCAGTTTACTGTTTTGAAAAACGGGTTAACATCCATAATGCTCTTTTGAAGCAGCTCATCTTGCGTGTACCCAAGACTCTGACAGGCGTGCTCATTGGCATAGACATACTGCCCATCCGAATTAATCCAACAGACTGACACTGGTGCATTGTCTACAGAGAACTGGGTAAGTTTGAGCTTTTCTTCGGCCAGCTTACGCTCTGTAATGTCGACGACGCTGCCCTCAAGCATCTCGATTTCGCCAGCGTCATCCCTGATTGCGCGGGCGTTCTCCATAATCCAGATAAGGCGACCATCTTTGCGCCGATGACGTATTTCAAGGCTTGAAATTTCACCATCGCGCTCCAGAACTTCGAGAACCTTACGGCGATCATCCGGACTGGCATAAAACTGTGTTGAAAGATCATTCATCGATGCCAAAAGATCTTCAGGAGAATCGTAGCCCATTATTTTCGCTAGGGCAGGATTTACACTGATGAAGCGGCCACCCACTGTCGACTGGTAGAGTCCTTCAACAGAATATTCGAAAATGTCCCGATATTTTTTCTCGCTTACCCGCAATTCCTGCGCGGCTCTTTTACGCTCGGTAATATCCATAATCATGGCAAATGAACCGGCGTACGCTCCTGATTCATCGAGCTGTGGCGTGGCTGAAACAAGGCCCCATACCACACTCCCGTCTTTGCGAACAAACGTGCGCTCATACCGATCGCGCACGCCCTGCTTACGCAAAAGGAAGTGTTTCTCCTGATCTTCGCGATCCTCGGGACGCACAAACTCGTACAGATGCTTCCCAATGACATCTTTACGGTCATACCCCAAAAAGTCGCTGAACACGTCATTTACGAAGACTATTCGGTTTTCACCATCAAGCCCCATAATAACTTCGTTGGCCGTTTCCACAATGCGCTGATACTTGTACTCGCTCTCTTTTAGGGATTTCTCCACCAAAAGTTCCTGACTGAGATCTTTAATAATATGCCAGGCTCCAAGGGGTACGCCTTCGGCACTGCGGTTCAGCATCATACGAACTGAAACAGGCACCGCTATCTTCTGTGCATGAAGAAATTCTTTTCGCAGCTCTCCAGATTCACCAGTCTTGAGAACCTGATCCCTGACGATGGAGTCTCCTGAGTCGTGCCACTTCTCAGGTGTGATATCCTGGATATTCTTACCAAGCAGATCATCCTGAGAATAGCCGAGCATACTACCGAGCGTGGGGTTTATATTAACGATGGAACCATCAGTATTCGTGTAGATTATGCCTTCTCGGCTGGACTCAAAAAGCCTTCTGAAGCGCTGTTCGCTCGCTGCCAGTTCCTCTTCTGCCCGTCGTTTTTCGGTGATGTCTGTCAGAATACAATGTGTTTGACTGAAGTTGCCCGAGGTATCGTAGCGTATCCGACCATCCACTGTGACCAATGCGCGCGAACCATCCTGTTTAATAATGACAAATTCAGCAGACCGCACTTCACCCTCAGCAAGGAATGCGCTAAACCGCTCTTTCAGAAGGGCCACGGAGTCAGGAGCAAGATAGCCACCAATCCAACGGCCAATCACTTCGTGCTTGTCATAGCCGAACAGTTCCAGCCAGGCATGATTCACATTGAGAATATTGCCGGATTCGTCCAAAGACTGGTAAGGGAGTGGAGCGAGATCAAAAAGCATGCCTGCCTGACCACGTTCAGCCACTTTTTTCAGTGCTTCGATCTCCGCAAGGAGTTCTTCTTGTGTTTTTGTCGTATCGTCGGTCATGTTCTATACGTATGTATTTGTGCCCAGTTCTTTGTTTGCTAGCAATACTATGTTTGCTGGTATAATATAGTATATTAGTTTCCAGAATATTGAAACCACCCATCGTCAGGGTTGGCATGTCTCCGCATATGCAGGGGCGAAACTTTATGGAGTTCTTGTGACACAAAGCGAACGCAACCTAAGCGCACTTTATTTTTCAAAAACCGCCGAGTCTGCCAAGAATTCGCAACTTGCCAAGGAAGCGACGCAATCAGAACAACCAAACGCGGCAACGCTCCATGCTGCCCTCTCGCAAGGACAGGCTGTCCATGCTGAAAAAGCGCGTATTCTCCTTCTGACAATCGATGAAAACACTCTCGATGAATCTCAACAAGGCTCTGAAACAACGGAACTTGATGCCAAGATGATACAGCCCATGATCATGACAGCGGCCACAGAGCGCATGTCAGTCATCGAGGTGACCCTTATCCAGATCATGAAAGCCTGCA
>JAFLJT010000116.1 GCA_022712855.1 Pseudodesulfovibrio sp.
GCCGAGGGCCTTGAGCCCAAGGGTATCAATTATCTCGACGCGGGCGTCTCCGGCGGTATATGGGGCCTCAAGCTGGGCTATTGCACCATGATCGGTGGCTCCAAAAAGGAATTTGAACGCCTGGAACCCGTGTTCAAGGCATTGGCTCCGGAGAACGGTTACTTGTATTGCGGCCCTGTAGGTGCAGGCCATTTTACCAAGATGGTCCATAACGGCATCGAGTACGGCATGATGCAGGCCTATGCCGAAGGTTTTGCGCTCATTGAAGACTCGCAATATGGCGAAGGCATCGATTTTGGCGAGCTGTCAGACCTCTGGAATCAGGGCAGCGTCATTCGTTCATGGCTGCTGGAACTGGCTGCGGACGCCTTCAAGAAGAACGAGCGCCTGGATGATGTGGAAGGGTATGTGGAGGATTCGGGCGAAGGGCGCTGGACCGTCCTTCAATCCGTGGAAACCGCCACGCCGACTCCGGTCTTGACTATGGCGCTTATGGAACGCTTCTCCTCGCGGCGACCCAATGATTTCCGTAACCGGGTACTCTCCGCCCTGCGCCGTGAGTTTGGCGGCCACGCCACCAAGCCCGCCGGAGACAAGTAAATGGCCGATCCTACTCCTATCGAAATAGAGGAAGAGAACACTTGTTCGTACAACAAGCCTGATGACCCGTGCGCTATCATTCTGTTTGGAGCCACGGGAGATCTTGCGACGCGAAAAATTCTCCCATCGCTCTATTTCCTTTTATGCAGCGATCGGATGCCTTCGCCGTCCATTATCATTGGTGCTTCCCGATCCGAACTGACGGACGAGGAATTCCGCCAGCGCATCAAGGAGGTCTTTCTTGAGACCGAGACGGATATGCAGTGCTGGGACGACTTTTCCTCGCGCTTGTTCTACCGCAAAGCTGACCCGGGAGACATCGGCTCTTTCACCAATCTGGCCGGGTTTATCAAGGACCGGGAAAACGAGTTTGGGACGGGTGGTAATAGGCTGTTCCATCTGTCTGTGCCGCCCGCAGCGTATGAAGATATCGCGGAATCGCTGGCCCACGTGGGGCTGGCTGAAGAGAGTGGCAACTGGTCACGGCTGGTGGTTGAAAAGCCCTTTGGGTATGATCTCGCCAGTTCTAAAAAGCTGAGCAATGCGCTCATGCAGGGGTTTGACGAGCATCAAATTTACCGCATTGATCATTATCTCGCCAAGGAAACCGTCCAGAACATGCTCATGTTCCGGTTTGCCAACGCCATTTTTGAGCCGCTGTGGAATCGGAATTATATCGAGTCCGTGCATATTACTGCCGCAGAATCATTGGGCGTGGAACATAGGGCCGGATTTTATGACCATACGGGCGTGCTCAGAGACATGTTTCAGAATCACATGATGCAACTGCTCTCAATCATGGCCATGGAGCCGCCTTCCATCTACGAAGCTGACCGTATTCGGGATGAAAAGACCAAGGTCTATCGTTCGCTACGGCCGTTCCCTACCGATGATTTGGACCACCATCTTATCCTCGGTCAGTATGCCGCGGGCATGATCGAAGGTGAATCCGTGCCGTCGTACGTCAAGGAACCGAACGTGGCCCCGGATTCGTCCACGCCAACTTTTGCGGCCATGAAAGTCTACATCGACAATTGGCGTTGGCAGGGTGTGCCGTTCTTCATTACGTCCGGCAAGCGCATGTCCGAGAAGCGAACGGATATTCAGGTCCGGTTCAAGGAAGTGCCCCATTCCATGTTCAGAAACATTCTGGGTGAGCACATCACTGCGAACAAGCTGACCCTCTCCATCCACCCGGAAGAAGAGGTGCGCCTGACCTTTCAGGCGAAGTCGGCTGGTCCCGGTATGTGTCTGCGCAATGTGACCATGAATTTTGACTACGCAGAGGGCGGCACATTCCGTCTTTCGGCGTATGAAAAGGTGCTGCTTGATGTGCTTATGGGTGACCATACGCTCTTCTGGCGGCAGGACAGTGTGGACCTGTGCTGGGAATTTCTCACTCCGGTTCTCATGGAATGCGATTGCCCGGAAGGCGCAGAACGGTTACACCTTTACAAGGCTGGAACCGATGGCCCCAAGGCTGTGCATCGGTTGCACGACAACCCGTAACCGGAGAATGTGATGGCAGATTTTCATGTGTTTGCCGACCCGGAGGACCTGAGCCAGGCTGCGGCCCGGCTGTTTGTCGAACTTTCTCACAAGGCTCTTGGGTTGCGCGGCAGATTCACCGTGGCTCTGTCCGGTGGTTCAACGCCAAAGCGGCTCTTTGAGATTCTCGCCAACGGGCGGCACAGAGGCGCTATCCCGTGGGATCGCACGTACATCTTCTGGGGTGATGACCGCGTGGTGGAACCCGGCCATGAGTGGAGCAACTTCAAGCTCGCCTATGACTCGCTGCTCGCCCATGTCCCTGTCCCGGAGGAAAACATCCTGCGCATCAAGGGCGAACTCGGTACAGAGGCGGCGGCTGACGAAATGCGCCGCGATCTCATCAATGTTTTTGGCGATCAGGAGGTGCCCCGGTTTGACCTTGCGATCCAAGGCATGGGCGCCGATGGACACACCGCGTCGCTTTTCCCTGGTACCGATGCTTTGAACGCCACAGGCTGGGTGACCACGGTTACAGATCCGCCCGCCAATCCCAAGGTGGACCGCGTTACGTTGACGTTCCCGGTGCTGAACGCTGCCCGCGTGGCCCTCTTTCTCGCTGCTGGGGCAGGCAAGCGCACGATTATTTCGGAGATTATGAATGATCCGACCGCGCCGGAGCGATACCCCGCCGCAAAGGTCGAGGCAGAACAGATAATTTGGTATGTGGACGAGGCCGCATTTGGCCCCGAATTCTAAGAGTACAAAATATGTAGTTTTACACTTTGCCGATTTTTAGAGTGCTGTAGAATTGTTCTCTGGGTAGGCGCGGAAAAAAGTCAAGACCGACGCGTACTTCCTGTACGTTAGGGTTTGACTTTTTTGAAGTAACGACGCCAGAGGGCAATTATGCAGCACTCTTGACACGCAAAGCATGGTCTGACTATAGTCCCCTGCTCGTGCACCATGGGCCAGTAGCTCAGTTGGCAGAGCCACCGGCTCATAACCGGTCGGTCCCAGGTTCGAATCCTGGCTGGCCCACCATTTTTTTCTCAAACGAGAGGAATGATTGATTATATACGATACTGGATCACAGTTTTTACGCATATTACTTGACGTTTCCCACAGAGGCCAAAAGCCGGGTTACAGAAGAAGCAATACATGCTCCCGATGGGGAAACCCTACGGGAGCATTCTCTTTAGGAAAATCGGTGTAAGTATATGGAATCTATGGATATATTGCCTATTTTGAGAAAATTGGCCCCAGAGGAAAATCAGAGCTCTTGGGACAATTGTGGCGTACAGATCGCGGGATCAATAAGTGAAACATTTCGGGTAGCTGTCTGCCTTGAGCCGACGCCTCGGATGATGGAAAAGTGCCTGGATTGGGGCGCTGGTATCGTGTTGACGCATCACCCCTTGTACATGAAACCCAAGTCCCTTGGGACTGAGAACATGTTCACGGATGTGGTCCGACAGGTGATGATGAGCGGTGCGTGGTTATACGCAGCGCACACCTCTCTCGACACCCGGCCCGGTGGCCCAGCTTTTTGGCTCGGCAAGGAACTGGGGCTGGAAAAAACACGTTTTCTCGAAGTTGAACGTGGTGTCGCTCCCATAGAGGTGTCGTTTTACACCGAGGAATCCATCGAGCGCGAGACGGCGGATATTTGGGCGAACAATGACGGCGTCCATTCGGTGGCGCAGAACCGCACTGGCGAAGTACGCATTGTTTGTGACGAGGATGCGTGGGGCGAAATCGCGCAAGGTATTGAGTTCTCCATGGGGCGCAGGCCGCTCTTTTATATACGGACACTGACATCACCGCGCCGAGAGGTCGGTTTTGGTGAGGTTGGAACACTGCCCACGCCTATGAAGTGGGACGAATTTGCCACGAAGCTGACCGATCTTATTGATCGTGAAGCCTTTACCGTGTCCGGCCCGCAGCCGGAGATGGTATCCACCGTGGCGTATTGCGGCGGTTCCGGGTCTTCGCTCATCGGCAATGCCGAGCGTGCCGGGGCTGACGTACTCATTACGGGTGACATGAAATATCACCCGGCTGTTGAGACCAACATCTGCGTGGCGGATGTTGGACATTTTTCATTGGAAGAGGTGATGATGCGCCTGTTCGCCGAAGAGCTTGATGGAGAGCTTGACGACGTAGAGGTCAAATTTTTCGAGGGCGAGGACCCGTTCAGGTTCCACGTCAGGAAATAACGAAAGGACTACGTACCAACGTATTTCAAAATAGATAGCGAGGTTTTTATGTACGAGAAACAAATCGAACAACTGATCATTTTGCAGCATGTGGATGACGACATCCTGATTCTCAGGGAAGAGATTGAGAAAGCTCCCCTTGAGCTGGCCGATCTTGAGACCCAGATGGATGGATTCAAGGACCGTCGCGTAGAGATCGATGAGCGTCTGGACCTTCTCAAGGAACAGCAGAAGAAGCTGGACTTTGAGATCGACGAGGACGCTGGCAAGATCAAAAAGAGCAAGAACAAGCTGATGTTGGTGGCAAACACCAAAGAATATCACGCCATGATGCGCGAGATGGACGGCCTGGAAAAGCTCAATCGCATGCGTGAAGATGAGCAGGAAGCCGTCAAGGAAGAGCTGGTCCGTCAGGACGATGCCACCACGACCCTCAACGACGACATGAGTGGTGTCAAAGAGCAGTACGACGCTCTCAAAACCACTTTGGATGAGCGTCTGGCTGCCGCGCAGAAGAAGCTCGATTCTCTGGGCCGTAAGCGCAAGAAGGCCTGCAAGGTCGTTCCGCCGCCGATCCTCGGTCGCTATGAGTTCATTCGTGAGCGCATGGAAAACCCGGTTATCGTCCCGGTTTCCGAAGGCATCTGCAGCGGTTGTCATATCATGATCCCGCCCCAGAACTACAATGACCTGCAGAAAGGCCAGCAGATTCTGAGCTGCCCCAACTGTCAGCGTCTGATTCACTGGGTACAGATTGAAAAGCCTGTAGAAGAAGAGAAGCCAAAAAAGAAAAAGAAGGCCGCTGCCAAAAAGCCTGCAAAGAAAGCCGCCGCTAAAAAGCCCGCAGCCAAAAAAGCTGCCGCCAAAAAGCCCGCAGCCGAAAAAGCAGAAGCAGCAGATAAAGAATAAATAGAGATAGTTTAAAGATGAACGAAGTGTTTTGATTTGTTTGTCTTGAGCGTGCTGTAGAATTGTTCGCTGGGTAGGCGCGAAAAAAGTTCAAGGCCGATGCGTACTTCCTGTACGTGAGGGTTTGAAATTTTTGAAGCAACGACGCCATCGGGCAATTATGCAGTACGCTCAAATGATACATTTGGAGTTGGACAGACTGTCGCTGCGATCTTTTGATCGGAGAGGAAAGTCCGGGCTCCATAGGGCAGGACGCTGGGTAACTCCCAGGGGGAGCGATCCCCGTCAAGTGCAACAGAGAGTAGACCGCCTCCGGGGTTCGCCCCGGCGGTAAGGCTGAAAGGGTGGGGTAAGAGCCCACCAGCTGTCGTAGCGATGCGGCAGGCTAGGTGAACTCCGTCAGGAGCAAGACCAAATAGGGTAGCGTTAAGGTCGGCCCGGGCCAGCTACCGGGTAGGTTGCTTGAGGCGGCTGGTAACAGTCGTCCTAGATGAATGACAGTCACCCTCGCAAGAGGGATACAAGACCCGGCTTATCGACCGGCTCCAAATGTATTGATTTTTGGCGGTTGTTGAAAAACGCCCGATCGCGTCGTTGCGAATAAAAATACAAACCCTCGCGTAGGAAGACTACGCTTCGGTCTTGTCTTTTCATCCGCGCCTAGCGCTCGAACCGTTTTGAACAACCTTGATGTGTGTCGAAAATGGCCCGATTGCGTCGTTGCTTCAAAGAATTCAAATCCTCACGTAGGAAGACTACGCTCGGTCTTGAATTCTTTTCGCGCCTAGCACTCGAACCGTTTTGAACACCCCTGAATGCGTGTTTTAAGAATTGTTTTGAGGTTCTCATGGATCGTCCGTTGAAAAATATTTGGGGCGTGATTCTGGCCGCAGGGGCAGGAACGCGTCTGGCTGATGCTTCTGGTGGCGTGCGCAAGCAGTACCTTGAGTACAAAGGTGCGCCGCTGTTCTGGCATTCGGCTCGGACGTTCTCCCGTGTGGCAAAGCTGCGCGGGTTAGTTTTCGTGTTCCCGCCGGACGAGGCTGCGGCTATGGAGAAGCAGGTTCGCCAATTCTTCAAGTCTGAAGACCTCGGCCTGAAATGGACCGTCTGCGCTGGCGGCGATCGGCGACAGGATTCCGTGTCCAACGGTCTCAAGGAATTGCCCAAGGCATGCGACGGTGTGCTGGTCCACGACTCGGCCCGCCCGTTCGTTTCTGCACGCATTATCACTGATCTCATTGACGCACTCAACGACGGCGCACGCGGTGTGATCCCTGCCATCGAAGTGGCGGATACCATCAAGCGTGTGGATGGCGAGAACGTCACCGAAACGCTCAAGCGTAGCGAGCTTCGCGCCGTCCAGACGCCGCAGGCATTTGAGACAGCGCTGCTCAAGGAAGCGCACAAACGTGCCATCTCCGAGGGCTGGGAAGTCACGGACGATGCGAGCATGGTTGAGCGCATGGAAAAGGTGGCGATCATTCCCGGCGAGCAAGCCAATGTGAAGATCACCACACCCGAGGACCTCGCGCGGTTGGAAGAGGCCAAGACCACGGTGCCATGCGTCGGTTGGGGGTATGATGTTCATCGTTTCGGCGGTGAGAATGATCGGCCCCTCACTCTTGGTGGCGTGCCCATTCCCGGTTCGCTTACCATTGTTGCTCATTCCGATGGTGATGTGCTGCTCCACGCCCTGACCGATGCGGTGCTCGGCACATTCGGCGGCGGCGATATTGGCCAACATTTCCCTGATACAGACAAGAAATTTTCCGGGGCTGACAGCTCCGTACTGCTCAAGGAAGTCCTCGCCATGGCCGATCAGGCCGGGGCGCGTATTGTCCACGCCGATGTGACGGTCATTACGCAAGTTCCTAAACTTTCGCCCCATGCGGCGCAGATCGCCAAGAACCTGTGCCGCGTCCTCGGCTTGGAAGCACGTCAGGTGAATTTCAAGGCGACCACCGAAGAGAAGCTCGGCTTCACCGGTGCGAAGAAAGGCATCAAGGCCGTGGCCACTGTCACGGCTTTGAGGGAGATGTAAACGATCATGTCCCGCGTCTGGAAATTCCTCTTCTCCTTCGTTCTTTTTGCGGCTGTCTGTTATGGCGGCCTTGTCTGGTTCATAGACAGCGAAGTGAGCAAGGAAATCGATCAGGCCGTGGCCAACACGCCGGGTATGGAACTGGTCTATGATGACGTTACCGTCTCCATCTCGGACCACTCTGTGAAACTGGATGGTGTTGAAGCGAAACTCCCGGACGGCCAGCGATTTACCGCTGAGACGTTGCAGATTTCCCGTATAGATCAAGTGAATCCCGTTCCCCATTTTCTGACCGCTCAGGCGTCCGGCGTCAGCATGACTGTGAACTTCTCCAACTTCGGTTCTTGGGCCGCTCCATTGCTGGCCATGGGTCTGAAAACCGTGAACGGCGATGTGGCATTCAACTATGATTATGATGCCGAGACGAAAGCCCTGAAGCTCAATGAACTGGATATTAAAGTGACTGACATCGGTGACCTGAATTTGTCCGGCACCATAGCCAGTCTCAATCTGGAAGAGTTGCGCGTTGAGCAGATGCTCGGACTGCGCGTGGCTTCGGCAGACTTGAAGTATACAGACCGTTCGCTCATCAATTCCATGATGCGTGGCGCGGCCAATGCCATGGGAACCACGGATGGCAAGGCCCGAGCCACCATCTGTGCAGAGCTTGCTGCCATGGCTGACTATGCAGGCAAGGATGATAACGTGGTGGCAGAGAATGCCCTGCGCGGAATAAAACGATTTGTGGACAATCCCGGCAATCTCACCATCTCGGTCAAGCCCGCCGAACCGGTGCCGTTCCTCTTTCTTTTCATGGGCCGCGATTTTTATGACAATCTTCGCCTCTTGAACGTGAAAGTATCCACGGATTCAAGCGACGACATTTAATCAATAGTTAGTAATATTAAGTAAATACAGACGGAGCATTTCAATGAGACTCTACAATACCCTGGGCCGGAAAAAACAGGACTTCATCCCGGTAAATGACAACAAGGTCAGCATGTATGTCTGCGGCATCACCGCCTATGACCTCTGTCATATCGGCCATGCCCGTTCTTCCGTGGTGTTTGACGTGTTGTACCGCTACCTGCGTCACACAGGGTATGATGTCACCTTCATCCGCAACTTCACGGACATCGATGACAAGATCATCAAACGCGCCAACGAAGTGGGCAAGGAAGCGGGGGATATCGCCGAGAAATTCATCAACGAATTTTATGTGGATATGGACAAGCTCGCTGTGCTGCGTCCCGATATTGAACCCAAATGCACCGAGCATATACCGGAGATGATTGCGCTGACCGAACACCTTATTGGTAAGGATCATGCCTACTCCACGCCGTCCGGTGACGTGTATTTCAAAGTTCGTTCCTTTGAAGGGTATGGCAAACTGTCTGGCCGCAACATCGATGATCTGGAATCCGGCGCACGTGTTGATCCCAGTGAAGAGAAGCAGGACCCCCTCGATTTCGCACTGTGGAAATCGGCTAAGCCCGGCGAACCCTCTTGGGAATCTCCTTGGGGCCTTGGTCGTCCCGGTTGGCATCTCGAATGTTCTGCCATGAGCGAAAAGTATGTCCCTCTGCCGTTGGATATTCACGGCGGTGGTCAAGATCTTTCTTTTCCGCACCACGAGAATGAGATTGCCCAGTCCGAAGCGGCCACAGGCAAACCCTTCGCCAACTACTGGGTGCACAACGGATTCGTGCAGATCAATTCCGAGAAGATGTCAAAGTCCCTTGGTAATTTCTTCACCATCCGCGATATCCTCGACAAATTTTTGGCCGAAACTTTGCGCTATTTCCTGCTCACCATGCATTACCGCAGCCCCCTCGATTTCTCCTTCGACGCGCTTGAAGAAGCCGAGAAGGGTATCAAGCGTGTGTACGCCGCGCTGGCACAGGTCGATGTGGAACTCGAAAAGTCCAAGTGGAAAAAATCTCCGTTCCCGGAAGAGCTTGTCACTGAATTCGACGAGATCGAGAAGAGCTGGAAAGAGGCTATGGAAGATGACATGAACACTGCCGGAGCGCTCGGCCATGTCTTCTCCGCCATCCGTCTTGCCGGACGAATCGCCGAAGACAAGAACCTGCGCAAATCCGAAGGTGGCCGCGATCTCTTCATCCGCATTCAGGAGAACATGAAGGTATGGGGCAGCGTCCTCGGTATCTTCGAGCGTGTTCCCGCCGAGTTCCTCACCGAACTTCGTGACAACCGCGCCGCCCGCGCTGGTATCGATCCCGCCAAGGTGCAGGGTCTTCTCGATGCCCGCAAGGATGCCCGCAAGAACAAGGATTTTGAAAAATCTGACGCCATCCGCGACGAACTCGCAGCCATGAATGTGGAAGTAAAAGATACGCCGCAAGGCGCAACATGGGATGTCGCTTAAGCTTCATTCATTAGAAACAACGCACAATAAAAAAGCCGACGTGATTCACGTCGGCTTTTTTTTATTCGATTCAGTGTGTCCGGATGCTATTCTTCAATATCTTTGGTGTAACCGCAGCCTTTCTTGGGACAAGCGATATGTTCGCCTTTGTCTTTGGTGGTCTTGCGGGTCAGGACGGGATGTTCGCATTTGGGACACGGCTCGTTAACGGGCCAGTTCCAGACGGCGTAGTCGCATTTGGGATAGGTGGAGCAGGAGTAGAAAAGCTTGCCTCGGCGTGAGGATTTTTCGACCAGCTCGCCTTCGCAATCTTCGTTGGGACAAGGGACGTCCGTGGAGAAGGGTGCTGCGTAGGTGCAGTCCGGGTAGTTGGAGCAAGCGATGAAGCGGGAGCCAGTGCGGGCCTTCTTGAGCAGCAGTTCGCCGCCACAATCGGGACAGGTGCCGACGACCTTGGGCTTTTCGCTTTCGATGACCTTGATCTTGCCGTCATCATCGCGCTCGAAATTGACGATGGATTTGCAGTCAGGGTAGCCGGTACAGCCGAGGAATTCGCCGCGCTTGGATTGTTTGATCGCCATAGGACGACCGCACTTCTCACATTTTACGCCAGTATCTTCCGGCTTCTCGCGTTCCACGATCTGGATTGTACCCTGCTCATCGCGGGTAAAGTTCTTGATGGTGCGGCAGGACGGGAACCCGGTGCAACCGAGGAATTCGCCGGTCTTGCCGAACTTGATGGCCATGGCCTTGTCGCATTTTTCGCACTTGATGTCCGTATTCTGCTGGGAACGGCCCATCTCGGCGCGCGCCTTGTCCAGGGTGGGGTAGAAGTCGCCGCCAAAGTCCTTGAGCAGCTTGACCCAGTCCTGTTTGCCAGCGGCTACGTCATCCAGAAGGCCTTCCATCTTCGCGGTGAAACCGACGTCCATGAGCTCTGCGAAGTGCTCGGACAGCTGGTCGGAGACCGTGAAACCGAGTTCCGAGGGAACAAAACGTTTCTCTTCCTGATGAGCGTATTCACGATCGAGCAGGGTGGAGATAATGGCTGCGTATGTGGACGGGCGACCGATACCGAGTTCTTCCAGCGTTTTGACCAGCGATGCTTCAGAGAAGCGCGGCGGCGGCTGGGTGAATTTCTGTTCTTTTTTGAGTTCGTTGAGCTTCAGGACTTCGCCTTCTACCAGCTTGGGCAGTTCGGTGTCGCCGTCGCTGCTGCCTTTGTCCATGGCGGCCAGGAAACCGGGGAAGAGCATACGCTCGCCCTTGGCACGCCAGATGGTCTTGGGCGCCGTGACCAGAACCACGGTGTCCCAGAATTTGGCAACGGCCATCTGAGAAGCGACAAAACGCTGCCAGATCTGGCGGTACAGCTTGTGCTGCTCAGACGGGAGGAATGATTTGACGTCATCGGGTGTGATGGTCACATCAACGGGGCGGATAGCTTCATGCGCATCCTGCGCGCCACCCTTGGTCTTGAAATTCCGTGTCTTGGACGGGTAATAATCATCACCGAATTTGCTGAGGATAAGCTCTTTGGCTGCATCCTGCGCATCCTTGGCGATACGGACGGAGTCAGTACGCATGTAGGTGATAAGCGCTGTGGTGCCGCGGTCGCCAAGCTCCACACCTTCGTAAAGACGCTGGGCAATGGACATGGTCCGCTTGGCGGAATAGCCCATGCGCCTGTTGGCGTCCTGCTGCAGAGTGGAGGTGATGTACGGCGGCAGAGGGGTGCGCTTACGCTGCTTTTCCTGCACGGAATCGACTTTGAATTCGCCGTTTTCCAATGCTTCTTGCAGTGTGTCGGCGTCAGACTGGTTGCCGATGTGGTTGACGCCCGGCTTGACTGCCTTATTGGACAGCTTATGCAGGTCGAGCCAGAACGGCGGCGGGTTGCCGCCTTCGAGCAATACCTTGAAAGGCCAGTATTCGTCGGCCCGGAAGGCGCGGCGTTCCTTTTCGCGTTCCACCAAAATTTTGAGTGCAACGGACTGGACACGTCCGGCGGAGATGCCGCGTTTGACGTTCTTCCAGAGGATGGGAGAAATTTTGTAACCAACCAGACGGTCGAGGATACGGCGGGCCTGCTGGGAGTCGAACAGGTTCTCGTTGAGTTCCTGCGCATCTTCCAGTGCGGCCTTGACGGCGCGGGCAGTAATTTCGTTGAACTGGATACGACGAATGTTGGTGTTGACCGGCTTGATCAGCTCGGCAACGTGCCACGCAATAGCCTCACCCTCGCGGTCGGGGTCAGGTGCGAGGTAGACAGTGTCTGCCTTTTTGGCTGCGGCTTTGAGGCGTTTTACAACGTCTTCTTTGCCTCGGATGATTTCGTATTGTGGAGCGAAATCGTTTTCTTCGTCCACTCCGAGGTCACGAGTGGGCAGGTCGCGCACGTGGCCGACCGAGGCGTCGACGATGTAGTTTTTGCCCAGAAATTTGGAGATGGTCTTCACTTTGGCAGGGGACTCAACGATGATCAAATCTTTTGGCATACTGTGCTCATGGCCGTACTGTTGGGGGAAACTCAACCTCCGCAACGGCGTGTTATGTATTGGGCCACGGTTGCCCCTGCTCGTTTCAACGACGGGGTGTTTGTGACGCTTCTTCGCTGGGGGCTATGCACGTTAATTGGGCTTCTCGTCAACCC
>JAFLJT010000176.1 GCA_022712855.1 Pseudodesulfovibrio sp.
GGAATCTTGCAGATTGTGCAATGAATCCGTAAGGTGAGCAAGTTTTTCAGGGGCATGGGCCAAAAGTTCGGGCACTCCGACGTCTAGGATAGCCGCCCAGCCATCGCTGTCCGGGCCGCGAAAGATGGTGGCCAGAAGCTCGATAACATTGAGCGAAGCGATACGCTGGTCAGTGTCAGTGATAAGAAATTCGGACATGGTTGGCCCCTGTGTTTGTTACGATTGAGACCCTGTGAAAGTACGACAAAAAGCGCCCCCAGGCAATCGGGAGCCGCTCTACATAATGAGACAGATTTTTGATGAGGAAAGGACACTATGAATTCTGATGCAAATGCTACAGCACAAGAAAAGATAAAGAAGAATGTGCTTTCGCGCATGAAACGTATCGAGGGTCAGGTGCGCGGCATCCAGGGCATGATCGAAGGCGGCAAGGAGTGCGAGGATATCCTCGTTCAGGTCCGAGCCGTACGTTCTGCGTTGCAGTCTACCAACAAGCTTATTTTGAAACGCTATATGCTCAAGTGCCATGCCGAGTCCATCGAAGCTGGCGATAATCAAGAGGAAGCTCTTGAGAAGCTCATCAACGTGCTCACTGGGTACGTTGAAGGATAACCAACAAACTCCTCGCGAAGTGAACAATGAAAAAATTTACCCTTATTCTACTGATGCTCAGCCTCCTGACCGTGCCAGCCATGGCCGGGACGGATTACAATATGTGCTTTACCAAAATCGATAGCGACTATAACGACGAAATGTCCAAGGCTGAATTCAAGTCCGCTTTCCCTGATGGTGATACCGCTGTATTCGCTGCTGCCGACGCTGACGGGAGTGGTACCGTTGTTCACGATGAGTGGGAAGAATGGAAGGCCAGCCAGGGTTTTGAGGAAGGCGAGGATCACGGTTAATTTTTTTAGTTTGATGAAAAGAAACGCCGCTCTTGAATATTCAAGCGCGGCGTTTTTTTTGTTTTGGGGGAAGATAAAAGAGAAGAAGTAAGGCACGAAATTCCAAGTTTAGATCACCCACACTGATTTCAACGGGATGCACCAGCCCTTTTTAGCAAGGCTTAGAAGCTGACAAAGCAGTGGAGGCGGCTCCATTCTCGAGACACGTATGACTCCGGACGGCCATCAATTGTATTGATTTGCACATCATCCCACACTCCGAAGGTGGAGCCTCCGCTGCTTTGATCAGATTCTTGATCTGCTAAAACCGGGCAGCTAAGTTAGCTCTTAAAAGCCGACATTTTTTGGTACTTTTTTGTGGCGGCTCAGCCAAAAAAGTACCGCCGTCCGCGCAGGACATGGAGGGATTCTGGAGGCTAAGCCTCCAACCCGGCGTTGCTCCGAAGGAGCTTTCACCAATTCCCGATACCGCCGAAAGGCGGCTTCCCCATCTCTTTTCCCCTTAAACAAGCCCCGATAAATCGTACGTATCCGCCTTCTCAATCTCTACATCAATAATCGTCCCCACCGCCAAATCCTGATCCGGCGGCGCACTCACATACGTCACCCCATCAACCTCAGGAGCCTGAAACCAGGCCCGACCGACATATAACCCCGGCCATTCAGGCGACGGCTTCTCAATAAGCACAGGCAAAGTCTCGCCGACATATTCACTGAGAATCTCCTCGCTGATATCACCCTGCAATTCCATAAGCGTATCACGACGAAACTGCTTCACTTCATCAGCCACCTGATTATCCATGGCCGCAGCAGGCGTCCCATCTTCCGGCCAGTATGGGAACACACCAAGATGATGAAAACGCGTCTTCTCCGCAAAAGCCATGAGGTGGTCGAAGTGCTCGTCCGTCTCACCCGGGTAGCCCACGATAAAGGTGGTGCGCAGCGCTGCGTCGGGGAAAAACTTCCGCACCCGATCAATGACTTTTTCCGGATTGCGAGCAAACGGTCGCCCCATGGATGACAAAACGTCGGGGTGCGCGTGCTGCAACGGAATATCGAAATAAGGAAGGAATGGCTTGCCGATCTCTTTAAGGAAACCGAGCAGGTCTTCGGTCAAACCTGCGGGGTAGAGATACATGATGCGCAGCCACTCAAGGCCGGAGAGCTTGGACAATCCATCAACCAGTGGGCGTAGGTTGTCGCCGGAATCGAGGTCCGAACCATAGGCTGTGGAGTCCTGACCGACCACGATGATTTCGGGGACGGCCTTGGCGAGCTCGGCTGCCTCTTTGACGAGGAAATCTACAGGCCAGCTTTTGTGCGCGCCTCGTATGGACGGAATGGTGCAGAAACGGCAGTTGTGCGAGCAGCCTTCGCTTATCTTGAGATAGGCATAGCTCGGCGCGGTGGAAAGACGACGCGGGGTGCCACTCTCAACGGCCGCAGCCTGAGCTTCGGTCAGCGCAGCGGCTACCATGGCTGGCCAGAGTTCGATTTCTTCGGTGTTGAGCCAGAGGTCCACTTCCGGCAGATCGTCCTTCAAGTCCTGTCCATAGCGGCTGACAAGACATCCGGCCACGGCCACGAGCGGTTTTTTTTCACTGTTTTTGCCCGCTTCGGTCGCGTCGCGCACGGCTTCGAGGATGGTGTTGACCGACTCTTCCACTGCGGGCTGGATGAACCCGCAGGTGTTGATGAGCGCCAGATCGGCCTCGCCCACGGACTCTACGGGGATCATGGCATCGCCCAGCGTGCCGAGCAGTCGTTCGGTGTCCACACGATTTTTTGGGCAGCCCAAGCTGATGGTATTGACTTTTATTGAAGATTTGGATGCCTGGGTCATGTCATTTCCTTTGATATGGGAATGTAATTGTATTATTGTACTCAAAGCGGTCTTTCGTGCGCATGTCGAGACTGCCCTATGGACGGTCAGGAGGTCAAATTTGCTGACATCTCAATATAACGAAGAAAAGCGATATGTCATCGGTGTTATCGGCGACATACCGGCCCTACTGACATTTTGGCAGATGTTCAAGGACCAAACGAATGATGCGGTCCTTAAAGAAGTCGGCATCGTTGCCGCTGCCCTGCCGGGCGAGACGGTTTTGCCCGAAACGGAGGACGGCGACCACAGGATTCCGACTTATGCCGGATTTAAGGCGATGCTTGAGGCCCACCCGGAGATCAACATGGTCATCGAGGCCACGGGCAGGAAGGCACTTATTCTTGAATTGCGTAATTATTTGTCCCCGTCCATCACGCTGGTGGAAAAGGGCGCGGCAAATTTTTTCATCAATCTGCTCACCTCCGACAAGATCTGGGTGGCGTGCAAGCTCGACCTGCTGCACTCCCAAAACATGCTCAAGACCATCATCGACCAGATGGATCAGGAAATCCTGTTCCTCGACAACAAGGGTCTCGTGATGGACATGAACAAGACGGTGACCCACACCACAGGCCGGTCCAAGAAGGCGCTCATAGGGCGTTCGTATTGTTCCATATTTACGGGAACCGACGCCCCGGAATGCGGCTATGAAAAGGACCCCTTCGGCCAAACCATGGGGTCTGGTGAACCCGCCGAAACTGTGACCACGCAGGTGGACGCCGACGGGCGTGTGCAATATTTCCGTGTTTACACCTACCCCGTGTTCGACGAAGACAACACCATTAACCATGTGGTTGCCATCCGGCGCGATATCACCCAGCGGACTTCCATCGAGAACCGCCTGCAACAGGCGGAAAAGCTCGCTTCCATCGGGGAACTCTCCACCTACATGGCGCACGAAATTCGTAATCCACTTTTTACCATCAGTGGTTTTGCCAACTCACTCATGCGGACTGAAGGGCTGGATGAAAAGTCCCGCGAAAAGCTGTCTATCATCCTCTCGGAATCCAAACGGCTGGATGAAATTTTGA
The DNA here is from genome assembly GCA_022712855.1 of Pseudodesulfovibrio sp. Classification (GTDB taxonomy): domain Bacteria; phylum Desulfobacterota; class Desulfovibrionia; order Desulfovibrionales; family Desulfovibrionaceae; genus Pseudodesulfovibrio. The sequence continues at coordinate 3,822 of JAFLJT010000176.1, forward strand.
AGAGCCTAATGAACTTCACCCGACCTACTGAAGCGCAAGTGGCTGAACTCGACCTCAACGATCTGGTCACGGCCACCATGGATGTCATGAGCCTGCCCTGCGAGAACCAGGGAATAAAGGCACTGGTCGATTTGGATACATCCTTGGCGCGGGTCAAGGCGAACCCGGACCTTATCAAGCAGTGCCTCATCAATCTGGTAAAGAACGCCCTGGAGTCCATGGAAGAGATGGATGGCGGCAAGCTGTTCGTGACGACATCCATGGCAACCGACACTGTGGTCCTCGCCGTGGAAGACACCGGTGTAGGCATCCCCCTGGATATTCGTGACAAGATTTTCAGCCCGTTTTTCTCCACCAAGGGCAAGGGGTCAGGCCTTGGTCTTGCCCAGACTCGCAAGATCATCGACGAGATCGGCGGCGATGTTGACCTCGTGAGCAAGGAAGGGGTTGGCACCAAGATAACCCTCTACCTACCACCTATTCTAGCAGTTGCAGAATCTGACGGGTCAGAGTAATCAAAGCCCCCTGAACACAACATCACTCAGGGGGCTTTTCATATGGATACGATCGTACTTGCGACCAATAATAAAGGCAAAATCAAGGAACTTTCCGTCATGCTCGAATCATTCGGCGTGACCGTGAAGAGTCTGTCCGAATTCCCGGAGATCGGTGATATCCCCGAGACAGGCGATACCTTTCTGGAGAATGCCTTCATCAAGGCGCGGACCGTGGCCGAGATCACCGGGCTGGTGGCCGTGGCCGATGATTCCGGCATTGAGATTGATGCTCTGGACAAACGCCCGGGCGTCTACTCTGCTCGTTATGCAGGCGACCACTGTGATGACCACGCCAACAATGAAAAGATGCTCGCCGAAATGAAAGATATTTCCGAAGACAAACGCACTGGCCGCTATCGCTGCGTCATGGCCGTGGTTGCTCCCAACGGCACCGAGATTAACACGGACGGTGCTTACGAAATTATGGTAGCCCACGAATATAAAGGAAAAGGCGGCTTCGGTTACGACGTTATCGTCCGCGACCCCGAACTCGGTTGCCATGTGGCCGAACTCGATTCCGAGGTTAAGAACAAGCGTTCCCACCGAGGCAAGGCCATGCAGAAGCTGCTCAAACTCTGGCCCGATTTCTGGGAGAAAGCGCAAGCGTAAAGATTTTCCAAGAGCGAAAAAAGAAAAATCCGAGATGAGAATCTCGGATTTTTTATTGCCATATGAAAAATGAGCACGCGCTGGAATGCGCTTTATTTGAGGAGCGACTACTTGTCCAGCTTACTCAGCGCGTCGCTAAACAATTCAACATCGCCCAGAATCGCACCCATAGCCTGCACTAATTCTTCAGGCATACCGCCCGAAGCGAAGGCGACTTCCAGCGCCTTGGGGTCCAGCCCATGTTCTTTGGCCAGAGCGTAGATTGTTTCGCGGGTTGCATCGTCCATGCGTGTTACTCGACCATAAATCCGTTAAAATTATCGCCCGAAGAAAGGGACACATCCGGTTCCGGCGTGGCGGTCAGATTCATGCGCGTGGCCTTACCCACCTGCGCGGCAGATGTCTCGGCAACAATGCTCCATGTGTTCTTCGCAGATGAAGTGCCGATAAGATCCAGTACTTCAGCATCGCGCGCGGGGGCGATGGAAAGAACCGTGAAATCGCGTCGGATTTGCGGCTTGGCGTTGATTTGTGGCACCGATTTGGTGGTGAAAATCATCATGGAATACTGATACCCGGTAGCCTCATTTTCCCACTGCACAGTGGCACGGGTTGGCGCCGAATTCAGGGCTTGTCCAATACGGCGCACATCCGATGTGTCCAGATACCCACCGACATATTCGGCTTCGTCAGGAATCTCGATAATGGCGTGAGGGTTCTTCTTGCAACCAACGGCAAGGAGAATGAACGCAATGGCTGTGATAAGAAAAATATGGTGTTTCATGATGCTCTCTCAGTTGTTGTTGGAAGGACCATAGAGAACATTGGAGCAGCAGGCAATGGGAGTGTGACGCATAAAGATGGCTATATCATTGAATTCATCAATAAACTGTCGTATATTTGTAATTGGTGGAATTAGGCTGATAGCGAATTGAGGAGTGTTAAGGACTTTACAGGACGCTTTGATGGAATTTCTAAGGATGGGGGGAGTATGTTTTCGAACTTGGGTATTGGGAAAAAACTCTATTTGATCATTATTGTTCTGTTGCTGGCAGCGTGTTCGATTATCACTGCCATCAACAATGTTGTTGCAAGAAACAGCCTTGAAAAACAGTTGCTTGAGACACAACTCCCTGCGGTCATGGAGAATATCGCCGCCGAGGTGGACAAGCAGATTCTGGAACCCACGGCAGGACTGTCCATCATATCTCTGGACCCCTTCCTGAAAGCATGGGTCCTCAAAGGCGAACCCAAGGAAGAGTATGACCTCGTCTTCAAGCGTTTAGAGTCCGCTGCAAAATTCTATGGTCTGGCTGGCGGCAGTTTTGTCTCTTGGGCGACCAAGGACTATCTGAATGTTTTTCAGGGCGAACGATCCACACGTGTCATCACGGATAAAGACAGCTGGTTTCCTGCCTTCAGGGAAAGCGGCAAAGAGATCGGCATCAACGTCTATACTGACCACGCCGACTTCGGGTCCATCGCCTTTATCAATCGCCGTATTGACAACAATGGCGAGTTCATGGGCATTGTCTCTGCGGCTCTGATTCTCAATGATTTTGTTGATCGCGTCACCACCATGATCGTGGGCGAGCAGGGGGTTACCTACCTGACCGATTCCGAGGGCGTTGTCCGGGTCCACAAGGACAAGGCGAATCTCAACAAGGTTAATATCAAGAGTTTTTCCGGCTATGCAGACAAGGCGTCGGAATTGCTCGCCTCCAAGAGCTATTCCTTCGAATATTCGAATGAAGAAGGCGGAACGTTCTACGTCATCTCCAAATTTATCCCGGAGCTTGGCTGGCACCTCATTGTCGAGGCCAGTAAGGACGAGTTACTTTCAGATATCACACGCGCTCTGTGGATAACGATTATCGCCAGTGTCTTGCTCGTGCTGCTCGGCGTGGGTGTCGGTATTTTCTTTGTGCGAGGCATCGTCGCAGCCTTGAACCAGGGCGTTGTCGCTGCTGATACCATTGCCAAGGGGGACCTGACGCAGACCATCAACAACGACAGAACTGATGAGATAGGCAGCCTCATGGAATCCATGAGCAAGATGAGCAGTCAGCTCAAGGGCGTTGCCATCAATGTCCAGAGTGCCGCGTCCTATGTCACCACCGGCAGTGAAGAGTTGTCCACATCTTCACAGAGCTTGGCGGAGGGAGCCACCGAACAGGCCGCATCCGTGGAGGAAATTTCAGCCTCCATGGAAGAAATCGGTTCCAGTATCCAGCAGAATTCAGACAACGCCGTGGAGACAAAGGCAATCGCAACCAAGGCTGCCGAAGACGCGGGAAGGGGTGGCAAGTCCATCTCGAAAACCGTGGAATCCATGCAGCAGATTGCAGACAAGATTGGCATCGTAGAAGAAATTGCCCGCCAGACCAATCTACTCGCACTCAACGCGGCCATCGAGGCTGCCCGTGCCGGGGAGCATGGCAAGGGGTTTGCGGTGGTCGCGGCCGAGGTCAGGAAGCTGGCCGAGCGCAGTGGTGTGGCTGCGGGTGAGATCAGCGCCCTCTCCTCTCAGAGTGTTCAAGTGGCCGAAGAGGCCGGCACCATGTTCAAGGAATTGGTGCCGGACATCGAGAAAACCGCTGAACTCGTCCATGAGATAGCGGCCGCCAGTGCTGAACAGAACGCAGGTGTCAGTCAGGTCAACGATGCCATCCAGCAACTGGACCGCGTGGTGCAGCAAAATGCTGCTGGCTCGGAAGAAGTGGCATCCACTTCCAAGGAATTGTCGGGCCGTGCCGATGAACTGATGCATGCCATCAGCTTCTTCCGGCTTGGACAAGCGTATTCAACAGCGCCGCCTGCCCCTCGGGTAGTCAAAACTGCGCCACAGGCCATTGCCCAAGCAACCCCGGCAGCCCCGGCTGGATTGAGCATGGACATGGATGATGACGGTGAATTTGAGCAGTTCTAAGCTCACTCGGTGATACAAAAAAGCCCCGCTCCACATGATGTGGAGCGGGGCTTTATAGTGTGTATCCCTGCTGACTAGATGTCGTAGTCGAAGGAGTCGACGACCAGCTTGGTGCGGGCCTTGGAAGCGTTCATGCGCTCTTCGAGGTCCTTGGCGTACTGGTCGAGGTCGAGCTGAATCTTGGCGACGCCGGTATCCATGGCGGCCTTGGCAACTGCGGGAGCCAGCCAGGTCAGGACGCGCGGGTCCAGCGGCTTGGGAATGATGTAGTCGATGCCGTATTCCAGAGAATCGACGTCGTATGCGTCACAGATGTCCTGTGCGACAGGCTCTTTGGCGAGTCTGGCCAGGGCGTCGGCTGCGGCCATCTTCATCTCTTCATTGATGGTGGAGGCGCGGGAATCGAGAGCGCCGCGGAAGATGAAGGGGAAACCGAGGACGTTGTTGACCTGATTCGGGAAGTCGGAACGGCCGGTGCCCATGATGATGTCGGGGCGAACAGCTTTGACGTCCGGGTAAGGAATTTCGGGGTCGGGGTTGGCACAGGCGAAGATGATGGCGTTGTCAGCCATGGTCTTGACCATGTCCTGATTGATGGCGTCCTTAACGGACAGGCCGAGGAACATGTCACAACCGACCATGCAGTCAGCCAGGGAGCCTTTGTCTTCAGCCTGGGCGTATGCCTGCTTGAACTCGTTCAGTCCTTCGCGTCCGGCGTGGATCAGGCCACGGGAATCGAACATGAAGATGTTCTCGCGCTTGACGCCCATGTGGACGTAAAGGTTGGAACAGGCGATGGCGGCAGCGCCAGCGCCGGAGACGACGATGGTGATCTCTTCGATCTTCTTGCCGGAGATTTCGAGAGCGTTGATGATACCGGCTGCGGAGATAATTGCGGTGCCGTGCTGGTCATCGTGGAAGACGGGGATGCCCATTTCTTCTTTGAGGCGGGTTTCGATTTCGAAACACTCGGGGGCCTTGATGTCTTCGAGGTTGATGCCGCCGAAAGTGGGCTCAAGCATCTTGCAGAAAGCAACAACTTCATCAGGCGTGGTGGCGTTGATGTTGATGTCGTAGACATCGATGTCGGAGAAAATTTTGAACAGAACGCCCTTGCCTTCCATGACAGGCTTACCAGCTTCGGGGCCGATGTTGCCAAGACCGAGGACGGCGGTTCCGTTGGAGACGACAGCAACGAGGTTACCTTTGTTGGTGTACTCGTAGACCTTTTCGGTGTCTGCGTGAATTTCGCGGCATGCTTCTGCAACGCCGGGGCTGTACGCCATGGACAGATGCTTCTGGTTATCGCACGGCTTGATGGAGATGACTTCCAACTTACCTTTGCGTTTGTCGGAATGATAATCCAGTGCTTCCTGCTTCGTGAATAATGCCATGGTCGTCTCCCTTATAAATTCTATTTAAGGACATAATCGCGCAAATGAACCCGCTTTGTACGGTGGATTTTTACCCCCCGTCAAGTATAATTGGTCCTTGTGCGCCAACACTTTCCGGGTGATTTCAGCCCACCTTAATCAAATACTGGTTGAGCGTCCAATCAAATCAAGTGTTTGTAGAAAGGCCCACCTCATATATGGGGCGGGCCGGTTCGATTTTTTACTTACCCTAAGAGTCGCTTACGGCAACAACCGCGACGGGATATCCAGCCCCTGTTCTTTCCAGAAGCGGACTGCGCCGGGGTGGAGGGGTATGGATGCGCCCTTTATGCCGCTGATGATGGACATGTTTTTGGCGGCTTTGTGGGCGGTGGCCATGTCTTGGAGACCTTGGACGGAATAGATTGTTTTGAGACAGAGGTAGACGATGTCCGCGTCGAGGGATTCGCTGGCGCACCAGAGGGATGCGTCTTCAAATGTCGTGACTGCTTTGTCTTGGCCTGCGTAGGTATCTGCCGGGATTTCTACTTCGGAATAAAATGGGTAGATGTCGTAAAAGCCTGATTCCAGGGCGTCTTTGTGTAGGTTGAGTAGCGCGATGTTTGTGCGGGAAGATGCCTCGATGATGGAGGAATTGGGATAGCCGACAAGCACCCAGAAGGCGTCGATTTTTTTGGCGGCAAAATCAGCGGCGGCCTGAGAGTAACCATGGTTACGGTGGTCTATCTTGTCCCAGAGGTCGAGGTGTTTGAAAAAGCGTTCTGCTGACAGGGCTGCGCCGGAACCGGGATTGCCGATAGCAACTATCTTGCCCTTCAGATCAAAGGCGGACTTGATGCCGGAATCTTTGCGGACGACGAGTTGGGCCGGTGCGCCATACAGGAAGGAAACGGTGCGCACTTTATCATAATGGGTGGTATCGCCCGGCAATTGGCCGTTACGACCGAGGAATGCGTCGCCGGAATAGACGATGCCGACATCAATGCCGTTTTTGTTCAGGGTGCGTAAGTTCTCTGCCGAGCCACCAGAGCCTTTGGGTGAAACGTCGAGCCAATCGTATTTTTTGGAAATCACGCTCGCCATTTTGTTGGCAAAAAAATTGAAGGTGCCGCCCGTGGGGCCGCCGCCAAACGCGAGGAGTGTTTTCCGCATTTCCTGCCCGGTATCACCAGAATCCTTGTTCTCGGATGCGGGTTCTGAAGAGCACCCCAAAGCAGCCAGCAGAATGCAGGTAACCAAGAGTGTGAGAAAAATATCCGGGGGTCGTTTCACTATTCCTCCAAAAAACAAGCTAACCCAATAACCGAATGATGCCCCACGCTGTGCGCAATTGGTATGATTTTTTTTTGCGAGGGTTCTTGTTTATTTATACATATCAAAAAAAAGAGGCCCGGAACAATCCGGGCCTCTCTGTTTTCTGTGTAAACCGAATGGTTAGGCAGCGGCCGAGCCGAAGCCGAGCATCCGCTTGAGTGGGCGGAACCAGATGAAGCTCATGAACCAAGCGTAGCAGAATACCACAATGGTTATGACTGTGAACCATATGGTGATTTCCAGACCGCTGGCATTCAGCGAGAATGCCGGGACATAGGCGAACAGGAACGGTGCCAGGTACAGGAACTTGGCGAACTTGAACGACGTGAACGCCGTCCTCCACATGTTGGCTCCTGCGATGGTCGCACCAGCAAATGCTGCGATACACACAGGCGGCGTGATGTTGGAGTCCTGAGACAGCCAGTACACGATCATGTGCGCTGCAACTTCGTTGACACCAAGGTGGGTCAGCGCCGGGACAGCAACAACTGCGGTGATCAGATACGCTGCGGTGACCGGAACACCCATGCCGAGCACCAGAGATGCCAAAGCGATGAGGAGGATGGTCGCGGGCAGGTTACCGTTTGCCAGCTCGATGACGATATCGGCAAAGGTCAGCACCAGACCGGAATAGGTCAGGACACCGATGATGATGCCGATGACACCGACGGTCGCGCCGATCTTGAGCGAGTTGATGGTACCTTCGCGAGCCGCTTTAACAAAGCCGCCCAGCTCGTCCGTCATGCCAGCCACGGTCTGTCTGCGGTAGGCGTACAGAGCGGCAGCGCCGATGAGACCGTAAAGCAGCAGGATACGACCGGACAGGAACGGCTTAATAGCCTCTACGGCACCATCCCCACCAACAAAACCGACGATTTTGATCAACCAGGGACATAGGACCATGAAGGTCATGATGATCAGGATGGTCGGGTCGATGCGCTGGCCGTCATCCTTGAAGGAGAGGCCGATACATGTGGCGAGGCCGACGATAGCGGAGTAGCCCGGGGAATATCCCGCGAGCATGAAGATGGTGATGAAAATGAGCGGCAGTGTGTAGAGCCACTCTTTTCTGAAGATCTCTTTTGCACTGTGCTTGTAACGTTCGCCGACGATGTTCTCTTTTTTGGCCTCAAAGTGGACCATGACAAAGACGGAGAAGAAGTACATGACCGCCGGGAAGAGGGCGACCAGCATGATGTGCGAGTAAGGCAGGCCTGTCATTTCAGCCATGATGAAACCACCAGCGCCCATGATCGGGGGCATGAACATGCCACCAATGGATGCTGCGGGTTCGATGCCGCCAGCGACGTGGGGCTTGAAGCCCGCTTTCTTCATCATCGGGATGGTGAATGCGCCAGTGGAGACGGTGTTGGCGATGGCTGAACCGGAGATGGAACCGAACAGGCCGGATGCGATGACCGATACCTTGGCCGGGCCACCGATTTTGTGACCGACAGCAGCCAGCGGGAAGTCGATGAAGAACTTCTGCGCGCCGCAACGTTCGAGGAATGCACCGAACAGAACGAACAGAAGGATATAGGTGGCAAGGACGTTGGCCATGATGCCGAACACGCCATCAGAGCGATAGAAGATGGATGTGCACAGCTCCGGGAAGCTCGCACCCGCATGGGCCACGAGTTCCGGCATGT
>JAFLJT010000051.1 GCA_022712855.1 Pseudodesulfovibrio sp.
CACGCCCATCATGGTGCCCCATTGGGCCGTGCCCAGCGTCTCGTTTTCGGCCACAGCGCGGGCAAAGTAGGCGGCAAATACGAAAGTTTGCACGAGCGCGGCGAACCCGGAATTGGCCCAGTCGTAGAGTGCCCACGACCAGAGTGCGCGGAGCGGGGTGCGGGCTGTCTGTTCGGGAGATGGTATCATGGTACGCAGGGTAATACATGTACGCGCCGATGCCAACGCCCTGTCGGGAATCTCCGGTATTGACGGATTCTATGAGGGGACAAAAGCTGGTGAGGTCTGTTACGATCGGTGGAGGAGTTTCAATGAAACATTTCTTTGCCAGCCTCTGTATCATTCTGATGGCCGTCCCCTGTATGGCCGGGGAGAAGGTCGTGCTCGTGTCCAACGAGTACATACCGTACGTCAATACTTCCAGCAAAGAGCGTGGATTCTTCCCGGATGTCATTCTCGCCGCCTTTGCTGAGGTCGACATTGAAGCGGAAATTCAGTTCAAGCCATGGAGACGGTGTGCCATGATGGTAGAGGATGGCAGTGCGGTCGGTACTTCCCCGGAGTTGGGGACGGAAAAGCGCCAGAAATATGCGTGGTTTTCCGATCCCATCTGGCAGAGCCGCCATGTATTTTTCTATCTTAAGGGCCGGATGGGCGACTACGATTTTACGACGTTTGAGGACCTGAAGGGGCGTCTTATCGCGGGAACAGCTGGCAATTATTATGAGGATGTCTTCAGAGATGCCGGACTGACCATGGACTACGCACCGAGCGAAGTGTCCGGGGTCAGAAAGGTCCGGGAAATGCGAACGGAATTTTTTGTTGAAGATGAATTGGTAGGTTGGGCGCTGATATCCAGATTATTCCCGAAAGAGAAGCATATGTTCGGCTCTACCCCAACACCGTGGGATTCGAATCCTCAGTCGATGATGGTGTCCAAAAAATATCCGGGAGCCGAGCGGCTGATGGAACAGTTTCATGTAGGCTTGAAGGCTATTCGGGAAAACGGTGTGTTTGACGCGATATTTGAGCGGTATATGGCCGGTTGTCCGGTCAAGATTCAGTAGCTACTCAGCGCGTCCTGCGTGTTTACACGCATCCACAAACGATTGTGCCGCATCCGGGTGGCTGCCGAAATGCAGATGGACGTATGAACCAAGCGTGCTGTTCTCCAGAAATCCGCTCGGGCCATCGATGACCCCTTTTCGTCCTGTCATGGCATACACGCTGTGCATCGCATTCAAATCCATATCATCTTGAATGGTGGAATAGTGGAATTCGTGGCCTCGGAGGACTGATCCCGATACACCGAGGGGCGTGGTGCTTTGTGTGGTGACTTCTCGATAGCCGAGGGCCCTGAATTTATCGCCCATCTCTGCACGAATGGGGAAGACGCCGGACATGGCGTACCGTCCCCGGCCAGTGATGATGTCGTTCATCAGGTACATGAATCCGCCGCACTCGGCATAAACCGGTCGGCCCGATTCGCAAAATTCTTTTATCTCACGGCGCATCTTTGTGTTCTGGCCCAGCTCGAAAGCATAGAGTTCTGGATAACCACCGCCAAGGTACAGCCCTTCAATGCCGTCTGGCAGGTGTTGGTCGTCAATGGGTGAAAAGTCGACCAGTCGTGCCCCGGCTTCGCGGAGCAGGCGGAGATTCTCTTCATAGTAAAAGCAGAATGCCGCGTCTCGGGCCAGACCGATGGACACGGTGCCGATTTCCGGCACCAGATCAAAGGGCTGCGTTGCTTCTATGTCCGGTAGAGCGGCGAGGAATCCGTCGGGATCGGTGCCGGATTCCATCCAGTCAGCCAACCGTTGATAGCGGTCCATATCCGGTTGATCGGCGTCGGGCGTGACCAATCCGAGATGGCGTGAGGGGGTGACAATATTTTCATCCCGGCCAAGGCAGCCGAGGACAGGAATGCCCGGGACCAATGTCATGGCCTCCATGAGCAGCTCGGCATGATTGGGGCTGCCCACGCGGTTGAAAATGACGCCCGCGATGTTCACGTCTTTGTCGAAATTTGCATAACCGGACACCAGAGCGGCAGCGGAACGGGCCATGGAGCGTGCATCCACTACAAGGATGACAGGCAGTCCGAGAATTTTTGCGATCTGCGCGGTGGAGCCAAGATCGGCAGTGCCGGAGATACCGTCGAAAAGGCCCATGACACCTTCCACCACGGCCACGTCACATTGGGTAGCGTAGCGGTTGAAGATGTCGAGATTCTTGGCGGGGTCGAGCATCCAGCCATCGAGATTGTGGCTGGGAATAGGCTTGTTGTCACGAGCGCAGGCCAGAGCGTGATGGCCGGGGTCAATAAAGTCCGGGCCACATTTGAAAGGCTGCACCTTCAGTCCGCGTCGGGCAAGGGAGGCCATGATCCCCAGAGAAACCGAGGTCTTGCCGCACCCACTGTGCGTTCCTGCGATGACAAATGCCTTGATGTTGCTCATGTAAACCTCTGCGGTATGGTCGATCGATGAAGAGGCGACTAAACCAGTTCTTTTTTTGCCAGATAGGCGAGAACTTTTTTGCCTTCGGGATGGTCCGGTGACAACTCAACGCACTTGGCTGCTGCGGTTGCGCATTGGGCCCAGTCTTCTGTGTCGAAATGGGCACGGGCCAGATTGAACCAGAGGTTTTCATCCTGGTCAGACAGGTCCAGCGCGCGTTTGTAGTAGTCCACAGCCTGCTGTCCCAGCTTCTTTTTGCGCAGGGCGATACCGTATTCGTTGAACAGGTGTTTGTGTTCATCTTCAAATGCGGACTCAATGTTGATGATACGGTCAAAGACTTCTTTGGCCCTTTCCTCTTCATCGCGCTCAAGCAAACACAGACCAATGCCAAAGTTGGCGCGGACGTTCTCTTCATCGAGATTCAGGGCGTTGGTGAACTCGAATTCGGCAGTAAAACTTTCGCCCCGTTTGCGGAACTTGTCGCCGCGAGCCAGAGATTTGTTGACCTGACGAATGTTGGCGAGCACCTCTTTGAAGAGTTCTGGCTTTGGAGTGTAATCATTCAGCAAATCGTCTTTGCCAATTGATTCCGGTGTGCCAAAGGGGACGTTCTTTGGGTTGAGCATCTGGAGCTCGACCGATTCTTCGTCTACCTGTTTTGCATAATACAAAACGGTCTGTTCCACCCGTTTGGCGGTGGCTCCAGTGCCGATTTTCCCTTTCTTGTCGATGGAGAAAACTCCTTCGATGAGGGGTGTAGTGGGTGCTTCGGTCATTGTTCAATACCTATCTTGTGGTGCTTGGGGACGTGTTGTCAAAAATCTATTTGTGTACTTTACACTGCTTTTGCCATGTTGAGAAGTGCGTTAACTGCCGTTCGAGTCTGAGGGCAATGGCAAGCCTCTGAGGACGAGATATCCCGCTGCGCCAGCCAGTGTCGATGCGGCAAGGATGGCGGTCTTGGCGCCGGTGAGCAATTCCGGGGAATCGCTCAAGGCGAGGGTGGCGATAAACAGCGACATGGTGAACCCGATGCCGCCGAGCAATCCTGCGCCGATAAAGTGTCGAATGGACATGCCGCCGGGGAATCCGCCGGAAAGCTTGGCGACACCCCACACCGACAGAACGATACCAAGCGGCTTGCCAAGGAGCAATCCACAGGCCGTACCCAGTGTGACCTGACTGGTCATGAGCGCCCCGAAGTCGCCACCGAGAATCACCCCTGCGTTTGCCAGGGCAAAGATCGGCATGATGGCATAGTCAACCAGCGGGTGCAGCCCGTGTTCAAGGCGTTGCAATGGCGTCTGGGCGCGGACGGCCATGTGCTGCATGGAGAGCAGCGCCGAGTTCATAGTGGCGTTCGTCAGTACGGAGGCATTGGATCTGACCGATGATTTGTAATCTTCCAGAATTTTGCTTGCATTATAGAGGAATCCCTCTGCGTCGCAGCTAGTGCGGGCTGGGATGGTGAAGGCCATGAGTACGCCCGCCACAGTGGAGTGGACGCCGGACTTGAGTACGGCCAACCAGACGAGACAACCAATCACGGCGTAGAAAACCGGTGTGCGTATGCCCATGCGGTTGCCCACATAGGCCATAATGAGCAGCGCCACTGCGGCAAGGATCATCCAGCCAGCGATGTGCGGGGTGTAAAACAGGGCGATAACAAGGACCGCGCCGATGTCATCCACAATGGCGACAGCGGTGAGGAAAATCTTGAGCTGATAAGGCACGCGGTCGCCGAGTAGGGCCAGAATGCCGAGGGCAAAGGCGATATCCGTGGCCATGGGAATTCCCCAGCCCTGGGTGGCTTCGCCCCCAATATTGATAAGAGCATAGATGGCGGCGGGTACGATCATGCCGCCGATGGCAGCCATGATCGGCAGCACGGCATGACTGCGTGTGGACAGCTCGCCCACCATAAATTCACGTTTGATCTCAAGACCCACTACAAAGAAGAAAAGGGCCATAAGTCCGTCGTTGACCCAGAGCAATAACGGCTTGGACAGCGTTGCCGCGCCGTAGCCCACGGTGAACTTGGTTTCCCATAAGGAAAGGTAGGAATCGCCCCACGGAGAATTGGCCCAGATCAATGCGATGAGTGCGCTGACAATGAGAAGGATGCCGCCGGTTGCCTTGGATTTGAAGAATTCCTGGAAGGGCAAGAGCACTTCTTCGATAGGCTCAAGTCCACAGGTAATAAGATTTCTAATAGCCATATGCACTCCACGGAATGACGAACCCGAAAGCCCGGTCGCCACTAGGTTCGGTTAGTAATGCCAGCCAGGGTCGAATCAACTTCGGCGGCAGAGAGCGGCTTGTAGAATAGGAAACCTTGGACATAACAGCAACCCTCACTTTCTAAAAAGTCGAGTTGTGCAGGAGTTTCTACTCCTTCGGCCACGATTTTCAGGCCGAGAGACTCGCCCAGAGAGAAGATCGTGCGTACGATGGCCTGACTGTCCAGGTCATCTTCAACGCCGGTGATAAAGGAGCGGTCCACTTTGACCACGTCGATGGGGAACCGTTGGAGATAGGACAGAGAAGAATACCCTGTTCCGAAATCGTCGATGCAGATATTTGTTCCAAGGGTCTTGAGTTGCTTGAGAATGTCCTCAGCGACCGACGGGTTGTCCATGAGGGCACTTTCGGTGATTTCGATATTGAGCGACTCGGCAGCCAGCCCGGAGTCATCCAATGCGCGGGTGATCTGGCCCGGCAGCATGGACTGACCGAAGTGTTTTCCGGAAATATTGATGTTGAGGCTCAGCTTATCTTCCATGCCTTTATTGAACGTGTTCTGCCAGTGTTTAACCTGAGAGCACGCTTCGTCCAACACGAGGTTGTCGATGGCGTAGATGAGGCCCGTGTCTTCTGCAAGGGAGATGAAGTCGCCGGGATTGATAATGCCATGTTTCGGGTGTCGCCAGCGCACAAGGGCCTCAAATCCGCTGATTTTGCGGGTATCAAGACGGACGATGGGTTGGTAGACGACCTCGAACTCGCGCAGGTCTACAGCGCGGCGCAGGTCTGTTTCCAACGCCATAAGCTTGAGCGCCTGATCGTGCATCTTCTTGTTGAAGACCTTGAATCGGGACTTGCCCAACTCCTTGGCGCGGTACATGGCTGTGTCCGCATCGCGGAGCAAGGATTCGGGGCGATCATAACCTTCGGTTTTGAGCACGAGTCCCAGGGATGCGGAGGTAAAAACTTCGTTGCCACCGATATCAAAGGGTTGGCGAACGCCGTCCAGAATGCGTCGTGCAATGGTGATGGCGTCACGCGGGGCAGCGATTTCTTCCAGCAGGATGGCAAATTCGTCGCCACCAAATCGGGCCACGGTGTCCACCGAACGGCCACATTTTTCCAGCACACGGGCAACGCCGCGCAGCAGTTCGTCGCCAGTCTCATGGCCAAGGGAATCGTTGATGACTTTGAATCGGTCGAGGTCCATATAAATGACCGCGAACATGTGCTTGTGACGTCGACCACGTTCCATTGCCAAACGGAGATGGTCGAGGAACAAGGCGCGGTTGGGCAGCCCGGTGAGCGGATCGTGGAACGCCTGACGCTTGAGCTGGTCTTCAGCCTTCTTGCGCAGGGTGATGTCTTCCACCGATCCTTCGAAGCAGATCAGGGAACCCTCAGCATCCAGAATTTTTCGCGCGTTTTCAGCGATCCATATAATGCGTCCATCGCGTCGGCGAATTTTGGAAACGAAATTTTTGACGAATCCCTGCTCTTCGATCCTGCGCAGGAACTCTTTGCGCCGGGGCGGTTCCATGTACATCTGGGTGCCGATGTCATAGATCGCGGCCATGAGATCGTCTGGAGATTTGAAACCGAGAATGCGGGCCAGGGAAGGGTTGGCGCTGAGAAAACGGCCACTGGGCGACGTCTGGTAGATGCCTTCCACCGCGTTTTCAAAAATGGTTCGGTATTTTCTTTCCGTCTTTTTGAGCGCTTCGCCGATGACTTTTCTTTCGGCAATCTCAATCTTGAGCTGGGTGTTGGCGCGCAACAATTCGCTGGTTCTGGCTTCCACTGTTTGTTTCAAGGCATCGCGGGCTTCTTGCAGTTCCTTGGTCTTCTGGCGGACACGTTCTTCCAGATTACTGACGAGTTCGGAAATGTGATGAGCCATGGACCCCATAGCTTTGGCGAGCTGTCCCACTTCGTCTTTGGAGTTGATCTTCGGCACGTTGGAGAAATCTTTTGCGGCCACGCGCGCGGCGTATTCGGCAAGGAGGGTCAGGGGCTTGGAGACATTCAGGAAAAATATGTAGACGAGGAACAGGCTGGCACCAAAGAGCGCCAGCATGAGCAGTTGCTGTTGTACGGTGGCGTCTTTGATTTTGCGCTCAATGATTGAGGAGTCCATGCCGAGATGCACATATCCGGCAAGCCCCGCCAGGATTGGTCGCGCCATATGGAGGTGGCTTGCTTCATGGTAGACAATTGTGCGTTGCATGTATTCATCGCCCGGAAGTGTTTCGGCGGTCTCGACAGCGAGTTCGCGAATGTCTATGGGGACGCTGGGGATGAATGTATGCGCTATAATCTCACCTTTTTCATCGGTGACAAATACATAGGAAACACCATCAATGGATTGGTATTGGTTGACCCGCGCCTGAACGCTGCCCGCATCCAGTTCAAGGATGGTGACAATGTCGGACTCCGCCACACTGCGCGTCAGGGCGAGAGCTTTGGATTCATATTCCTGAGTCATTTCCAGCCGCAGGCGATTGCTTGACGTCAGCGATGTGACAACCGCAATGACGCCAAAGAGGAGCACCATAAAGAGGAAGGGTTTGCGAAAGAGTTTGGGTGCTCTCATTTTCGCCACCTGTTCCAGTTGGCGATGGGCATGAAGTGGCCATCAATCACTGAAGTGAAGTAGACCGTGTCCAGCCCCTGATGTCGGCCTTTGCCAAAATTTGTTGTCTCACCAAGGCCCAGATCAAAGTCGTGGATGGTTTCCATGACTTCCGGCAGGCGGTCACGGCTTGGGGCGTCCGCCATGCGCGTGATTATTTCACCAAGCAGTACGGCGTTGAGAAAACCCTCGAAGCTGACATAACTAAACCGACGAGGGGTGTAGGCCTTGTCTGAAACAGCGGGCAGCCCTTTGTAGTTGTCCATGAGTTCCCGGTAGAAACGGACAGCGGGGAGCGTGATATCCTCATAGCAGGGAACGACCTGAGATGTGATGATGTTCTTAGTATAGTTGTGTCCGGCCCGGCGGCCTTCCTGAACCAGGAGTTCCAGCATCTTGTCGCTGTCCGAAAAGGAGAGTCCGGCCACAGGAACGTCATGTCCTGCATTCCGTATATCTCTGATGAATGCGCCCTGGGAGGCGTAGGTTCCGATGCAGATGATGGCATCCGGTTCTTCTTTCATGATCAGCGAGACTTCTTCGGTGAAATCTTGACCAAAGAGGGCGCCGCGTTCATAGGCGGCTTCGGCCACAATGGACAAGTCATGTTTGTTCAGAGCGCGACGGATGCCGTCCCAGCCTGTACGACCATACGCGTCGCTTTGATAGAAGACCGCGATACGGTTTCGGCCTACTTTGACCAGATTGTCCACCAGCCCGGCGGTTTCTTCAAAATAGGAAGGGCGCAGATTGTAAACATACTTCCCAAATGGTTCTGTACGTAGGGGCTGCGCTCCGGTCAGGGGGAAAAGTAGGTATGTGTCCCGTGCGCTGAATTTTTGCAGCAAGGGGAGAATATGTGTGGTGGTGGGGGTGCCTACATAGGAAAAAAGCGCGAAGACATCGTCTTTTTCAATAAACTGGACTGTGTTTCGAAAACAGGGGGCTGGATTGTACCCATCGTTGGAAGGCTGGACTTTTATCTTCCAGCCGTCAGCACCGCCATTGGCGTTGAAATAGTCGAGGTAGGCCATGACGCCGCGGTAAAATTCGATGCCCATTTCGCCGTTGGCACCCGTAAAAGCTGCGGACATGCCAAAGACCAACTCTTTTGCGTCGTCAGCACAGGCTGGCCGAATCGGGAGTATGGAGAAAGCGATCAGAAGTAGAGCCGCCGTGATGTATCTTTTTCCCCGCGAATAGAACACAGAAAAGGCATGCCATTCATTATGAAAAAGCGCAACCATTGTCCGTCAGATTTAGCGGTTGTTGTATAATAAACGGCTTGTTGCGGGAATGGTTATCAGATGGGAGGGAGGGAGCTCCCAGCAATGCTGGACCAGCCTCTATGACTAGTGGTATCATACTCCTATGAAACGGAAATCCGGACTTGTGCATCGCCTGATAGGCTACTTGCTGGCGTTTATCATAGCGCTAGGGGCTGTGTATGGTTTACTATGGATTAATGAGAGCATGGACGTCCGGTTTCAGGCCGTGGGATTGCTCGTGGATGAGGCGGGAAACCCTTTGAAAGGAGTGGAGGTCGTATTATTGCTCGCCTCACCGCCTTCGGTTGGTCCGCAGCTCGATGCGCTTTTTACGAACGAGGGTATGAAGCATAATCGGAGTGGGCCGGATGGATCCCTTATGCGGGCCGTTGGTCCGACCATCGGTTTGTCCGGTGGTGAGGGGACATATATTGTCCGAACCACAGGGCGCGCTGGATTGTCGAGCACCATTCGGTTGGGGCTTGATTCCGGTGGCAGGCCGCCTTTTGAGATGGCGTGGTTGCTGTTTCGCAAGGAAGGATACCCCGATCAGACAAAAACCGTGTCCATTCTTGGCTGGCGAACTGCGCCGGGAGATTGGGGCACGTTTGCAAATAGGTTGCCCAGGGTCGTCTTGAGAAAGGAGTGATCATGGCACATACCAGAGATGAGTTGGAAGTCCGGCTGGAGCGAGATCGAGGCAGTCAACATCTGCTCGAAGTGTTGGATTCATTGCCATCACTGTTTGGTGGTGACGGCCGAACTCGCGAGATGCCGGTGGTGGTCAATTCCGTTTCGGGCGCTCTTGCCAAGTTGCTGATCAGAAATCACATTACCAAGACCTTGGGTGGGCGCAGTGGCGTTGACTGGAAAAAGGTCAAGGTGACGGAGATTGAAGAACGGCAGGACTATGATGGTCATGTTGAATGCCACACCGTGGAAACTCTCGTCGGGACGCAGGAGAAGTTCTACTTCGACCTGTCCAGAAGTCACGGTGCCAATCTGTATCTCCTCAAGCGTGCATATGAGATCCAGATGCTCGGTGAGGCAGAAGTCGATGTTGGGGCATATCAATAGACAATGAGCAACAAAAAACCCGTCGGGAAACCGACGGGTTTTTTGTTTTCTTTCAGGGATTAATTGTCTCTTGATCAGGCGGGCTACTCGCCGAGATATGCCTTGCGGATATCGGGGTTGGTGAGCAGCTTGTGTGCCTCATCTTCCATGACGACGTTGCCTGTTTCCAGAACATAACCGCGCTGGGCTGCCTGCAGTGCGAGGTTCGCGTTCTGCTCAACCAGCACCACGGTCACGCCTTGGCTGTTGATCATTTTGATGATGTCGAAGATCTGTTGCACCAAAAGCGGGGCCAGGCCCATGGACGGTTCGTCCAGCAGCAGCACTTTGGGGCGGCTCATGAGCGCACGGCCCATGGCGAGCATCTGCTGCTCTCCACCGGACAGGGTGCCACCAAGCTGTTTGCGACGTTCGCGCAGTTTGGGGAACAACTCGAACACACGTTCGATGTCATCTTTCATGTTCGCCGTGTCGCTACGGAAAAACGCGCCCATATCGAGGTTCTCCAGAACCGTCAGGCGCGGGAAAATCCGGCGTCCTTCGGGCACTTGGCACAATCCCATGGAGGGCAGCATTTGGGGGCCGACATTATTGATACGTTTGCCCTTGTAGAAGATGTCGCCTTCAACTGCGTTGATGATATTACAAATAGTCATCAACGTTGTGGACTTACCAGCGCCGTTAGCGCCGATAATAGTGACGATCTCGCCTTCAAAGACCTTGAGGGAAATACCCTTGAGAGCCTTGATTCGACCATACGCCGAAACCACGTTCTTGAGTTCTAATATAGGTGTTTTCTTGTCTGCCATAATTTTATCTTTGGTTAATCAGCTTCTTCAGACCGGCGGCCGACGCGTGAGGCGGGCCATATTCCGGCGGGGCGGATGAGCATCATGAGTGTCATGGTTCCACCGAAGACGAGCATTCTGTAGAGTTCGAATTCGCGGAACAGCTCGGGCAACGCAACGAGTGCGAGAACGCCGAGTATGACGCCGGGGATGGAGCCCATGCCGCCGAGAACGACCATGGCAAGAACCATGGCGGATTCAAGGAAGGTGAAGGACTCGGGGCCGACAAAGCGCATGCGTGCGGCAAAGAAGGCTCCGGCAAATCCGGCGAAAGTTGCACCCATGGCATAGGCCAGGAGCTTGAGCAGGAACGTGTTCACGCCCATGAGTTCTGCTGCGGTCTCATCCTCGCGGATGGCCTCCCAGGCGCGTCCTATGCGCGAGAAATTGAGGCGGTAGACCGCGATGATGGTAATAACCGCAATGACGAGGATGACATAGTAGAGCATCCAAAGCTTGTTGAGTTCAAAGCCGAAGATGTCAGGGCGGGGGATGCTGAGAATGCCATTGGGCCCGTTGGTCAGCCCCATCCAGTTGTTGAAGATGAGGCGGACGATTTCACCGAACCCTAGGGTCACAATGGCGAGATAATCGCCGCGCATTCGCAGAGTCGGGTAACCGACGATGCTGCCCGCAACGGCTGCGGTAACACCCGCGATGGGCAGGCAGAGCCAGAAGGACATGCCAAAGTGCAGGCTCATGAGTGCATAGGTGTATGCGCCCACGCCGTAGAAGGCGATGTACCCAAGGTCAAGCAGTCCGGCCAGCCCCACAACGATGTTCAGGCCGAGGCCCAGACAGATGTAGATGAGCACGGAGATGGAGACGTCATGGGCATAGCGACCAGTGACCAGCGGGAACACGATGGCAAACCCAAGGACGATGGACAGAAGAATCCAGCGCGGGGTTTTCTCATAGAGCTCCTGAAATCTGCCTTTGGCCGAAACGATGGGATCGCCCACGGCGTCGAGGTGACCTGCTTCCTTGATCTGGTAGAAGAACATGATGAAGACCGCGGCCACGGCGATGTAGCCGAACACCTTGAAGGTCTTGCCGAATTCCAACCCTTCGGGCTGGATGCCAAGGAGTGGCCAGAGCAGGATCAGGAACCATATAAGGCCGACCCCGCATGCCATCCATAATTTTTTAGACTCTTGTGTCGTCAACGTTCTCTCCCATAATTCCGGTGGGTCTGAAGTAGAGCACGCCGATCAGGATAACGAAGGCGAATACATCTTTGTACTCGCCGGAGATGTATCCAGCAGCGAATATTTCAACCATGCCGATGATCAGTCCACCAATGAGAGCGCCAGTGATGTTGCCGATGCCGCCGAGAACGGCTGCGGCAAATGCCTTGATGCCGGGCACGAAGCCCATGGAGTAGTTCACCGAACCGTAATAGAGGCCGACCATGATACCAGCGGCAGCGGCCAGTGCTGCGCCGATGGCAAAGGTGGTGGCGATAACGCGGTTGGAATTGATACCAACCAGTGCGGCCATGACCTTATCTTGCGAGGTGGCTCGCATGGCGCGCCCGATGCGGGTTTTGAATACCAGAATATTGAGGGCGACCAGCAAGACTGCGGTCAGACCAACAATGAAAATTTGCATGTAGGAGACGGAAATCAGTCCCCATTCGAACCCGCCGGCAGTGATCTCGGTGGGATATGGCTTGTCATAGACACCCTGAGTGAGCATCAATCCGTTTTGCAGGAAAATGGACATACCGAGGGCGGACAGGAGTGCGGCCAGTCGTGAGGCCTGACGGAGCGGCTTGTAAGCGAGTTGCTCCACCGCCATGGCAAGCAATGCGCAATAGCCCATGGACAGTACCAGGGAAATGCCGAGACAGGCGTAGGGGTGCAGCCCCTGCGCAGCCAGATAGGAGATCAGGATCACACCCATGTATCCGCCCGCAGCGAAGAATTCACCGTGTGCGAAGTTGATGAGCTGGATGATGCCGTACACCATTGTGTAGCCCAGGGCGATGAGCGCGTAGACGGCCCCGAGGGTGATGCCGTTGATCAACTGTTGAATGAAAAATTCCATGATATTCCAGTACGGGGCCCCGCTTCATGCGGGGCCCCGATATTTTACAGCTTAGATAAGCTTAGTATTTTTCGCCGGACAGGGAATTCCAGTAAGGGACGAACTTGCCGTCTTTGACCTGGTAAACCGTGTAGTTGGAACCGGAGTCGCCGTTTTCCTGGTAGCTGACCTGCTTGGAAGCGCCAGTGAAGTCGAGCTTCAGGATCTCAGCGCGGACCTTGGCAGCATCGGTGGTACCAGCAGCTTTGACGGCCAGAAGGTATGCCATTGCGGAGTCAAATGCGTACGCGGAGTATGCACCAGGCTCGTTACCGGACTTAGCCTTGTACTTGGAGACGAAGGTTTTGAAAGCCTCAGCATCTTTGTCGATGGCACCGAAGGTACAGAATGCGCCTTCAGCGGCAGATTTGGCGATTTCCACGAGCTTGGGATGGTACACAGCGTCCTGACCCATCAGGATTGCATCAACGCCCATGCGCTTGGCCTGAATCATCATCAGAGCGCCAGTGGCGGAGTTCTGCAAGGAGATGTAGAACAGGTCCGGGTTAGCAGCTTTAACCTTGGTCAGCACTGCGGAGTAGTCTTTGTCGCCCTGGTTAACGTGGTCATGTTCTTTGACTTCGATACCAGCAGCGGTGGCAGCAGCGGCAACGCCTTCAGCCAGACCCTGGGAGTATGTGGTCTTGTCATCAACGATGAAGATGGACTTCACGCCTGCGACGTCTTTCATGAACTTGACGGCAGCCGGAGCCTGGTGGTCATCACGACCACAGGTGCGGAACATATTGGTCAGGCCACGTTCGGTAACCTTGGGGCTGGTGGAGGCTGGAGTCAGCATGATGATGTTCTCTTCGGCCAGTGTCTCGGAAGCCGGGATGGTCGAGCTGGAACAGTATGCGCCGACAACGCCGGTGACTTCATCGTTGATCAGCTTGTTCGCTGCAGCAACGGCCTGCTTGGGATCACACGCGGTGTCTTGGGGGAAAATCTGGATGTCGTCAAAACCTTCGATACCGCCCTGCTCTTTGATCACTTCAATAGCGATCTCGGCACCCTGGCGGATGTCGTTACCATCAGCAGCGTACGGGCCGGTCAGGGGGGACATGGTGCCGATCTTGAGGACCTTTTCGGCGGCTTTTTCTTCGCCACAGCCCGTCAGGACCATAGTCATTACGGCCAGGGCCGCGATCAGTGCGAGTAAACGTTTCATAGACACTCTCTCCATTTTTACGGTTTTTGCCAGCCTCTCTTACTGGCCCAAATATGCTTCAATCACGGTGGGGTTCTTCCGGATTTCTCCAGGCAACCCTTCCGCGATCATTACCCCATGGTCGAGAACAACGATGCGACTACAGATACCCATAACGACCTTCATGTCGTGCTCAACCATAAGCACGTTGATACCGAGGTCGGTGATATGTCCAATGTACTCCATGAGTTCCACGGACTCTGCCGGGTTCAGGCCAGCAGCGGGTTCGTCGAGTAAAATTGTCTGTGGCTCGCTCGCCAGTGCGCGGGCGATCTCCAATCTGCGCTGATGACCGTAAGGCAGGTTGGAGGCCACTTCGTCGGTCTTGTCGCCAAGGCCCATGAAATCGAGCGCTTTTTGGGACTTTTCCGCAATGACTTCTTCCTCGCGGCGCTGGGCCGAACTGCGCAGAACGGCTCCGATCACACCCACCTTGGAGCGGCTGTGCTGAGCGACCATGCAGTTTTCAAGAGCGGTCATATTTTGGAAAAGTCTAATATTCTGAAAAGTTCGGGCGATGCCCATGGAAAGGACTTGATACGGACGAAGACCAGTAATGGTCGAGCCGTCATAGTCCACCTTGCCGGATGAAGCTTTGTAGACTCCGGTGATGACGTTGAATACCGTGGTCTTACCCGCCCCATTGGGACCAATAAGACCAACGACCTCACCCTCTGTAAGGGAGAAAGAAACGTCGGTCAGAGCCTGCAGTCCGCCAAATCGGACACATATGTCGTCAAGAGTGAGATTTGCCATAAATACCTGATAATATGCTTAATAGACGCCATCGGCGATACATTGCAGTAACACCCTCTAAACTCAACATTATGAAATGTTGGACCTTTTTTAGATTAGACGCCATGTACTACCCCATTCAAGGGAAAATGTCCATTTAGCGTCAAGAATGTTCATCTACCGATGAACGTTTTTTCAATCTGCGCCGAGCCTGAATTATCGTCTGAGAATGATGGGATAAGCAAATAAGCGTCGCAATCAATGAGCTTCAACCGTATCGCCTCCGGTTGGTGCTCGGTCGAAGCGGTATTTTGTTCGTTTGAAAGTTCCCTATTTGAATAAAATCCGACCTGAACCGTCTGGATTTCGAACGCCTGCCCGAAATGCTTCCCTTGCCACGATGATTCCGCTAACAATTCTTCTTCAAACCGAAAAAGGGAGAGAATCATGCCCAAAACAGTATTCATAACTGGCGCTACCGCTGGATTTGGCAAGGCTATGGCCGAACGGTATGCCAAGGAAGGCTGGAAAATAATCGTCACTGGTCGCCGTGAAGAGCGTCTGGAAGAACTGAAAATGGAACTCGCACCCGCTCCGGTGCACACCATTTGTTTTGACGTGCGCGACAAACAATCCTGTCAGGACGCCGTGGCGAATCTGCCGGAAGAATTTTCAGCTATAGATGTATTGGTCAACAACGCGGGCCTCGCCCTTGGCGTTGAGCCAGCACAAGCCTGCGATCTCGATGAATGGGAATGTATGGTTGATACGAATATCAAAGGGCTGCTCTACATCACCAAGGCGGTCCTCACCGGGATGGTTGAGCGCAACGCCGGGCACATCGTCAACCTCGGTTCCGTGGCCGGAACGTATCCCTACCCCGGTGGAAATGCTTACGGCGGAACTAAAGCTTTCGTGAAGCAGTTCTCTCTGAATTTACTGGCTGACTTACTCGGTACAAAAATCCGCGTCAGCAACATCGAACCGGGATTGTGCGAAAGCGAGTTTTCCGTCGTTCGTTTCCGTGGCGACAAGGACAAAGCGGACAGCGTCTACGCTGGCACTGAGCCTATCCTGCCAGCCGACATTGCGGAGATCATTTACTGGACCACAACATTGCCAGCGCACATCAATATCAATTCGATGGAAGTGATGCCAGTCGATCAGGCGTTTTCGCCGTTTGCAATCAATCGAAGCGAATAGCGTTTACATCCCCATGAAATAAAACGGCAGGAAGAATGATAGTGCTGCCCACATAATGATCACAAGCGGGACACCGACCTTGAGGAATTCGAGGAAGGTGTACTCGCCTGCGTTCATGACCAGCAGGTTGGTTTTGTACGCCATGGGTGTGGCAAAGCTCATGTTCGCGCCAAAAAGTACGGCAAGAACGAACATGATTGGCGGCAATCCCATCTGGTGAGCGATGGACACGGCGATGGGCGTACCTATGACCGCGGCCGCATTGTTGGAAATGATGTTGGTGAAAATCGCCATCATGAGCATCAACCCACTCAGAACCATCGTGGGCGAAGCATCGCCGCTGACAGCCACAAATACTGACCCCAAATACTCAGCTCCACCTGTCCGAATCATGGCCATGCCCAATGCGAGGCTGGTTACGACGATGAGAATGACCTGTGCGCTCAAAGCACGGGTCGCGTCTCGCCAAGAAAGGCAGCCAGTTAGGATCATGAGCAGCGCGCCAAGCGTTGCGCCAATGGCAATGGGCAGCACTTTTGTGGCCGCAAGGATGATGACCCCGAACATGATGGTAAGGGCGATAGGTGCCTTTGTGGAAAAGGGAAGGTCCACGGTTGAATCCAGCAGGAGGAAATCCGAGTGCCGTTTCAATTCCGCAATTTTTTCACGTGGCCCTTGAACTAACAGAATGTCGCCGACCCGAAGGCGCATATCGCTCAACTTGTCTTCAACCCGCTTGAAGCGTTGGCCTGAACGATGGATTGCCAAGGCGATGAGGCCGAGTTTGTCGGTGAATCGGTACTTGTTCAGCGTGGTGCCGGATAGCTTTGATCCCTGAAAAATCGCGATCTCCGAAATTTGCTGATCTTTATCATCCAACGGGTTGTCTTCGCTGACAGGCGTGTCTTCCGAGCCAACAGGATAGAGGGTTCCATCCAGAATCCTTTCAAACTCCTTGAGATTCTCCGGTGTATCTTCGACCACAAGGTGATCGCCCGGCATGAGCTCTACATCTGGCAGCATCATGATGGCGTTGCCTTCACCCCGTTCCAATGAAGAAACATTCATGCGTCCATCCGTCTTGTTGAGGGCTGTAAGCAATGGCTTGCCATTGAGTTCGCTTTCTTCGGTTATTTCCAGATGTGCCGTGAAAATTCGGGGGGAAGAATCAGAAAGAGAGGTGTCTCTTTTCGGTAGCAAGCGCGGCGCAATCAACCATAGGTAGATAATACCGATACCGCCAGCCAGAGCAGCCGGGACGATAAAATCAAACATGCCGATTGCAGGTAACCCCATATCCGCCGCCACCGATACCACAAGCAGGTTGGTGGAAGTGCCAATGGTCGTGGACATGCCGCCTAACAGGGTGGAAAATCCCATGGGCATCAAAATTGGTGTCGCAGATTCCCCTGTTTTCAGGGATACGCTGATGAGGACTGGCAGCAGCAGAACAACCACTGGAACATTGTTGATAAAGGCGCTGATGAACGCTCCCAGCAGGAGCGTCAACAGCAACGACAGAACCGGACTGATTTTCCAGAACTTCGCTAGGACCCGGCCTACTGGATCGAGTGCCCCTGTCCGCAAAATTCCCTGCCCGGCGATCATCAAAGCACAGACTGCCACCAATGCCTCGTTACCAAAACCAAGGAAAAAGTCCACCGCCTTGATCGTTCCCCCCTTTCCAGCGAAAGGGAAAACCTCGAACCCCACGGCAAGACAGACGAGAACAATGAGACTCGATGTTTCAAGGGGAATCTTGTCACGGCTAAAAAGAAAGAGAGCAACCCCAGTGAGCAGCAGCACTGCCAAAGCATGGGTATTCGGAACAGCAGGTATGATCATCGAAGTCCTGAAATTTTGTAATGTCTATCAATGTAAATAGATAATCTCACAATTCCTCATTAAACTATGTCACCCCCCATAAAATAGCAACGTTCTCCCCTCAAAATTGGAGCGCCTCGGGTGCGCCTCGCTCCCGACAGCGGCTCCACTCCCCGACAAGGAGAAACAGCGCAGCGCCCTTCACCGCTCTCTCACAAAAAGCGTCTTCCCATTCCCCGACACCGTGAGGCTTGTGAGAGTGGTGCAGCCTGCAAGGCGACGGGTGCGAATGAACCGGAGGCGTAGTCCTTCTACGCTGAGGATTCATTCGTGCGCGGCAACGCAGCAGATGCGCCGCTTTCGCAAGCCGGGTTCGAGCCTAGAAAACAAAAAAAGAGGCCCCGCACGAAAGTGCAGGGCCTCTTTATTTGTTTTTGGCTCGCGTCTACCAGGTGTCGCCGCCGAATGCGTCGCCGCCCAGGCCGAAGGTGTCTTCGGGGGTGCCGCCAACGTCGGGGCCGTCTTTGGGAGCGTCGCCTGCGGGAGCGGCTGCGCCGTCTCCTGCAACACCAGCAACCACAACGCCCTGGCTCTTAACCTTTTCGACTTCCGTCATCAGGTCAGTGAGCTTCTTGGACATTTCGTCCAGCTTGGAGGAAGCCATGGTGACTTTCGCCTCGCCTGCTGCGTTCTGAGTCTCGGTAACTTTGACCTGTGCTTCCAGAGGAGCGATCTTGCCAGCAAGTGCTTCTTTTTCTGCGGTCAGATCTGCAACCTGAGCGGTCAGAGCAGCGTTATCTGCTTTCAGTGCGGCCAGAATGTCCAGGACAGCCTGGGCTTTCTGAGCAGCAGCTTCGGGCAGTGCTTCGATCTTAACCTGATTGCCGAGTTTGGCGATGTCGCCCTCAGCGTATGCGGTCAGACCGGGTTCTTGTTCGTAGATCCAGGCTTTGGACAGGGCCTGAGCAACGGGAGCAGCGTCTGCGTCCACGG
>JAFLJT010000052.1 GCA_022712855.1 Pseudodesulfovibrio sp.
ATATCCAAAGCGGGCTCGAGGATTTCCTCGATGAGATCAATGGCGTATTCGCGGCAGATATCCTCGACGGTTTCGGCTTTCATGAGCTCATGGCGCAGGTTGTAAATAACCTCACGCTGCTGGTTCATGACATCATCATATTCGAGGAGCTGTTTACGAATTTCGAAGTGGTGGCCCTCGACGCGGGTCTGGGATTTTTCGATGGCGCCGGAAACCATTTTGTTCTCGATAGCCATGCCGTCTTCCAGGCCGAGCTTGTTCATGATGCCCTGCAATCGATCGGAACCGAACAGGCGCATGAGGTCATCATCGAGCGCGAGGTAAAAACGGGAAGAACCGGGATCGCCCTGACGACCGGAACGGCCTCGGAGCTGGTTATCGATACGCCGGGATTCGTGACGCTCGGTGCCGATGATATGCAGGCCACCCTTTTCGCAGACGCCTTCACCGAGTTTGATATCAGTACCACGGCCCGCCATGTTGGTGGCGATGGTGACTTTTTTCTGATGTCCGGCCATGAGTACGATCTCGGCTTCACGCTCGTGCTGCTTTGCATTGAGCACTTCATGCGGGACCTTGTGCTTTTTCAGCAACGCGGACAGCAATTCGGACTTCTCGATGGACACGGTGCCGACCAACGTCGGTTGGCCGCGCCTGTAGCAATCGGCAATATCTTCGGCGATGGCGAGGTACTTTTGTTCCTGCGTTTTGTAGATGGCGTCGGGGTTATCCTTGCGCACCATCTCCTGATGCGTAGGGATGACGGTGACTTCAAGTTTGTATATCTGGCCGAATTCCACGGCCTCAGTGTCAGCCGTACCGGTCATGCCAGCCAGCTTGTCGTACATGCGGAAATAGTTCTGGAAGGTGATGGATGCCAGAGTCTGGTTCTCGGCCTCGACCTTGACGTTCTCCTTGGCCTCGATAGCCTGATGCAAACCGTCGGAAAGACGGCGGCCCGGCATGAGACGTCCGGTGAATTCGTCAACCAGCACAACCTGGTTATCCTTGACGATGTACTCGACATCGTTCTGGAAACAATGGTTCGCCTTGAGTGCCTGGGACACGTGATGCTGCAGCGCGATATGCTGCGGATCAAAGAGGTTGTCCACTTCGAGCAGCTCTTCGACTTTCTCAACACCCGCGTCAGACAGCGTCGCGGACTTGGTCTTCTCATCGAGGACAAAATCGCCATCGGGCAGCGCTTCTTTATCTTCGGGGTCCATGGGCGACGACTTGATGAGATTGGGAATGATAGCGTTGATACGACGATAGAGACCGGAAGATTTTTCGCCCGGGCCGGAAATAATGAGCGGAGTACGTGCTTCATCAATGAGGATGGAGTCAACTTCATCGACAATGGCGAAATTGAGCGGACGCTGAACAAGCTGTTCCTTGTAGAACTTCATGTTGTCGCGCAGGTAATCGAAGCCGAACTCGTTGTTAGTACCGTATGTGATGTCAGCGCGATAGGCGTCCTGACGTTCCTGATCGGAAATACCGTGGATGACGACGCCAATGGTCAGGCCGAGGAAGCTGTACAGCTGATCCATCCACTCGGCATCACGGGTGGCGAGGTAGTCGTTGACGGTAATAACGTGAACACCTTTGCCGGAGAGTGCGTTGAGCACTACGGGCAGGGTTGCCACAAGGGTTTTACCTTCACCGGTCTTCATCTCGGCAATTTTACCCTGATGAAGAACGTAACCACCGATGAGCTGCACGTCGAAGTGGCGCATGGACGGCTCGAAAACGCGCTTGCCAGCTTCACGAACCAGCGCGAAACATTCGGGCAACAGGTCGTCTAGGGTCTTTTCGCCAGCGGCAACCTGTTCTTTCCACCCAGCGATCTTGACCGGGAAATCCGCGTCGTTGAGCGCTTCCATCTCCGGTTCTAAAGCATTCACCTGCTCAACCATGGGTGTGAGTGTCTTGAGATAGCGGTCGTTTTTGGAGCCGAAAAGGAACTTAAGCATTATGTATAATCTCCTGAGAGTCGTATTCTGTCATGTGCAGCCCGGATATTTCACCAACGGGCGTTGCTTTGCAACATATATTCGCCATAAGGAAAGTCAATGAGAGCGGGAACAAATACCCGATTTTCCCAACGCGTTTTCAGATACCACAAAGCGACGATCAATAAAAGGGAACGAAGAGCTGTATCAATCCTGACATTGGTCGTAGTTTGCGTCGGTGACAAGAGCAACTTGAGAGGCTTTGTGATTGAGGCGAAGTTTTTCGTACCAGACGGCAGTCACGACAATGAAGAATGGCATATTCACCGCATGTGTAACCCATGAAAGCCACGAAAAATAATAGGCCGTCTGATCAAGGGTAGAAGACATCCACCACATAAATAAACGTACCGCTTTGAGCCAGAGGAAAACGGTGAACAGAAGCGACCAGAATCGACTTCTACCAATCGAGTATGCTTCTTTAAACGAGACAGAATCCCCCGCAGCCGAACCAACAAAGGTAAAGCCACAGAGGCAGGCGATGGAAAGCATTGTCAACTCGGAGGGATAGGCCATGAAAGAGTTCACTGTATCCCAATACTCACCACCACTGAGGTTTCTAAGCCAGCTCAGCACTTCGATTGTTCCAGAGAATAGAGTGAACACAACAAATTGCTGAAGCGCATAGACAAGAGCGCCATAGAACAACACATTGCCAACAACACGGAGCCAGGGGGACGGCAACTGCAGCTTCTCGCCACGCATGAGACCGATAACCATATCCCACCCGCCAAACAGCAGCCCAGCATAAAGAAACGTCATAATCATGCTCAGGACACTACAAAAAGAAGCCAGAAGTTCCATATCTTCCGTGAACAACCCAACCTCTGTAAGGCGCCACAACTGAGATATGAGCAAGTTCGCCACAATCACCCCACAAAACGGCTTGGGGTGCAGGCGAATGAAGCACAAAGCGTCCGTGAAGACGTCGAGGATATCTTTGCTGAACCGGGACCTCACGGCCTCACAGCTAATGAACTCAGGGTTATTCGACACCAGCATTTCCATCTGTCGGTGTAGGGGTTTTCCCTTCGGCTATCATCATTTCATATCGTTCCAGCAATCGCACGTACCAGACACAAAAGGCTGTGTAGGTAAACCAATAGGCAAGGCCGGTTATGGCCGTCCCCAGAAGCATGCTTGGTGCAAGAAAGTTAATAGGCCCATCTGCTTGTGCCGGATCAGCAATCAACTGCATTATGGTTTGGATGAGCAGCGGTGGAATTGTAAAAGCCACAAGCCCTAAGGTGTGCCCTTTGGTCATTCTCCACGACAGCTTGAAAGATGAGGTTTCGCCCACGGCAACAGCAGGGATACAGAACCCCCAGCGGACAGCCAGGACTGCAAAACCCAATACCAATCCGAGAAACGAAACTGCTGTCATCATGATCAATAAAAAAGTGCTTGGCTCGGATTCCGGGAGAACAGCGACAAAACCAAGGATGAGTACCAGCTCAACAACGACTCCGGGAATTATCAGGGCCAGCCCAAGCAAAAACTCTTTCCATAACGTTTTGAAGAATTTTCCGACTATGCCCTGCGGAAGAAGTGAGGGCGTTTCGCCTCGAAGTGTTCTGATAAAATTATGAAAAATGGATATCTGGATCGAGGTTCCCAGTATAAAGAAAGGAAGAAGCGCCGCCACCAGCAAGAGCGCCTGATCTGACGTCATCTCTTCAGGATTAATATCCCCAAGTTGCCAGTAGAGAGGAAGGCTTAGCAGAGACATAAGGACAAAGCCCCCGCCTATCAACCTGATTTTATATTTGAAAAGAGCAATTGTCTCTCTCAACACATTCATTGCTGAAACCTTGGCGACCATGAATCCTCTCTCTGTTGATTAACTATAGAATAAGTTCAAGCCAATGCCCGACCTGCCGCCCCTCTGGATGTGTGCTTGAAAGTTGCGCCACACACGCCGAGCAGCCAGAAACCACCATGTCTGCTCCACTCAACGCGTCCCAGCATTGTAGGTTGACCTCATCGGCCAAGCCGGGGGCGCCGAGGCGCATGACGCCGCCGAAGCCGCAGCATTCTTTTTCAGTTGCTACAGTCAGATGCTCGCCGAGGGCGTTTTTGAGGAAAACATAATCGCTATCGACTTCGTCCACATGACAGGGGCGGTGATAGCCTATGTTTTCCGGCACGTTGTCGGATACCATAAAGGATGTATTCTGTAAAAGATTCGATAACGGCGTCAGGGAGTTTTTCCATAATTCTATTTCTTTCAGATCATCGAGGAATGCTTCATATCCCGACAATCCCGAAAGGCAGGACTCGCAAAAAGTGACGATCTTCGGCCTGCCTGCTTCGCGCCAGACATCGATATTTTCCTGCGCCAGTTGACCCGCTTCATCCGCGAATCCGGCGCTCTTCAATCCACCGCCGCAGCACTGGAACTTTCCGGGCAGGACCTCGACGCCAAGGCCGTCCAATAAACGGAGTGCGGTCATGAGCCATCGGCCCTGAACATGGGTTGCGGTGCAGCCCGCGAACAGGAGCATTTTCTCGCCACGATAGGTGTCGGAGAATGTCTCGGCTGTCAGGAACGGTTCGAGACCGGGGCCGCCTTTGAGTCCGGCCAGCATTTTGAGGAACGGGCCGAGTTTTTCGGGCTGAAATTGTTTCGGGATGAGCTTCGCCGCCGTGGAACTGGCCGACCAGAGTTGTTTGGCGTTGGTGAGCCACGTCTTCCACAACCAGCCCTTAAAATCGGGGTGCGCCGCCCGCAACGTCGCCACCAGACCCGGGACATCCACGCCTTGGGAGCAGACGGATTTGCAGCGGTGACAACCGAGGCAGAGCCCGGCCAGTTTCGCCACATCTTCACCCGCCAGCAGGGATTCGTCGTCCTCAAGCAGACGGCACAAATCCGCCTTGGCACGCGGGCCAAGTTCTTCGCGATTGGTGGCGTTAATGAGCGGGCAAACAGAAATACATTTGCCACACATGATGCATTGATTCGACATAGTGTTATGATTGCCCGTTAATCTGTTCGCACGCAGCCACAAAAACGGCGTTATCTTCGCTACTGCGGATGGTCATGCGCAAAAATTGCAGTCCCTCGATCCCGTCCACTTTATTGAGATTGGCAGTGAGGATGCCTTTTTTTGTCAACGCCATGGCGAGTTCATCAGCCGACAATGAGGCGTGCCGGAACATCAGGGTGTTCGTGTCCGACTGGATAAATTCAAACTGGGTGAACCCGGATACAGCGCCCATGAACACCGCCTTTCGTCGGGCAAGGCGGGTGCGGGATTCGACAATGTAGTCGTCGTCCAGAACAGCAAGCTGTGCCAGATAGAGCGAAAACCAAGAGAACGGGAACATGGGGCGATAGAGATTCACCGCGGCCCGCAATTCCGGCGATGCGCACATCATGTACCCGACCCGCGCGCTAGGCAGGCTATACATTTTGGAGAACGTCCGCAGCACCATCAAGTGCGGATTATCCGGCACCATGGCTGCGGCGCTGACATATCCATCGTCGGTGTCAGAGTATTCGCCATACGCTTCGTCGACCACCACGGGGACTTCGGCCAGTTTGCAGGCATCCACCACCTGCCGGATTTCGTGCAGCGGTACATGCTGACCAGTCGGATTCACCGGATTGCTGATCCAGACCAGCTTGGGCCGTGTTTCGGCAACAGCCTTGACCATGGCCTGCGTCGTTTCTTCAGTCCATTGCAATTGCGCGGACAGCGGAACAAACACAACCTCGGCCTGCATCCGGTTGGACATACTTTCGAACACGGAAAAATTGGGAACCGGGAGAACGTACTTATCGCCCGGATCAAAAAGGGCGCGGGCAATGTGGTCAATCATCGACTCCAACCCGGCGGTCATCACGAAAAATTCAGGGTCCAGTTCAAAGCGCATGGCAAGCTGACGACGCAAAAGCTGGTAATGATTGTCGGGATACTCAATGGTATTCTCAACGATAAAATCCTTGAGCTGCGGCATGTCCAGAACGTCACTGATAAGCGGCGTGAACCCGTCAGTATTCTTGCCAATATCAAAACGGTAGACATGGTCCAAACCGTGCTCGCGCTTCAGCGCTTCGATCTGCGCCAGCTCGTCGTGATCCTTACTCACATAATCGCCGGAGCTTTTCCCCAGAGCCTCGGCTGCCAGACGAGAAACCACCTTGCGTGAACCCACGATTATATTCCCCGCTCCAACACATAATAGCTCTGCCGCTCACCGTCCTGCTCTCCGGTCACCAACCGCTGGCCGACATAACCCCGCTGATTCAGGTATTCGGTAAAGATGGCGCGCGTGGAAAAACGGGCTTTGGACGCCTCATCCATATGCTCTTTTTTCATGGCATCCAGACTGCCCGGGATCTGGACGAGGACGGTATCAGCATCAGACATATCCTCTTCGGTCGCCACCGAATAGAGTTTGAGTGCTTCATCCAGCGACTCGACGCGCTCCGGGATAGCCGGATTATCGAGATCGACATAGGCCATGAGTCGGTCCAGAGGAAGCCCTCGGTGCATGTCGCAATCGACCTCGAAGCACGCCTCTTTGTAGGCCGTAACCACCGCGCCAGCCTTGTTCAGATAAATATGGGTATTGCGACTTTCAAGCGGTTCGTAGGTCCAATACATGCGCGTAATGCCTTTCTCTTGAAGGGCTTTAACCACCGCGTGTTGCAGCATCTGCCCCAACCCGGTCTGACGATGTTCCTCAAGAACACCGAGCATGTGACCGTACGCTGTATGCGGCTCCAGCGCGGCCATGACGAGGCCAAAACCTACCAGTTCATCATCGACGAATCCGCCAAGGATAAGCCCCATAAGCGGGTCAGTCATGGACAACGCCGTTAATGTAATGGGCGACGTCGCGCCTACATCATCGAGTCCCCAGATGCGCTTTTGTAAATCAATGCACCCGTTCAATTCCTCGGTGGTGGAGAGTGGCCGAATATCTATTTTAATGGGAACTCCGAGTTTGTTGGGCTACCAGCCCTTGCCGGGATTCATGATTGAGTGAGGATCAAAAACCTGCTTGATGGAGACCATGGTATCGATCTCCTCCTGGGAAAGTTGTTCGGACACGAAGGAGGCCTTGGTCAGACCTGTGCCATGCTCGCCGGAGATGGTACCGCCCAGCGCCACGGCCAGCCGGAACACTTCGTCCTTGGCCTTGTGTGCGGCCTCGACTTCGCTGGAAATAGCTGCGTCGTGCATGATGTTCACATGGATATTGCCATCGCCCAGATGCCCGAAGCAGAGGACAGTCAGGCCATGCTTACGCCCGATCTCGTGAGCAGAATCAACGGCCTCGGCAACCTTTGAGCGTGGTACGGAAATATCTTCGGCGACCTTGTTCGGCTTGATGCGGAACGCCGCAGGGGAAATGCCACGCCGTATGGTCCAGATAGCTTCTTCCTCATCGCCGCGCCCTGTTTCAACAGACACAGGTTTGAGCGGTTCGAGCGCCTTCACAATCTGTCGGACCTCGGCGGCAACGCCCTCTTCCGTGCCGTCCACCTTGAACAAAAGCGCGGCCTCGGCAGAATCGGCCAGCGGGATTGTTTCGCCACCCTGCCGCACCGCCTGGAGCGTCACTTTATCCATGAACTCGCACGCAGCAGGTAATACGCCCGCCTGAAAAACCGCGTTCGCGCCAGCCAGCGACGAATGCAGATCGCCAAAACCAACCAGCACCGATGCCGACGTTTCCGGCATGGGAATGAGCTTGACGATGATCTCCGTGAGCAGCCCCAACTTACCGTTGGCCCCCACGAAAAGCCTCACCAAATCCAGCCCGACCACATCCTTGTGCGAACGCCCACCGCACTGCAAAACACGCCCACCCGGCAGCACGGCCTCAAGCCCCAGCACCCAGTCGCGCGTCACACCATATTTCACGGCCTTCAACCCGCCCGCACACGTCGAAACATTGCCACCAATAGACGAAATCTTCACACTCGCCGGGTCCGGCGGATAATACAGCCCTTTCGCCGCACACGCCGCCTGCAAATCCGAGGTAATCACCCCCGGCTGCGTCACGGCCACAAAATCATTCTCATCCACCGCAAGAACGCTATCCATCTTGAGCATGGAAACAACAACGCCGCCAAACACAGGCACCGCATTGCCAACACGCCCGGTCCCGCGCGCTCGGGCATACACAGGCATACGCTCAGCATGTGCCCACCGCAAAAGCTCTTCAATCTGCTCCCGCCCATCAGGCCGAACAACAGCCCACGGCATAGCCCGCTCAAGGCTGGCATCCGTCGAAAATGCAGCCATCCCCTCGGGCGACAGGATAAGATCATCACCGGGGAAAAGGTCGGCGAGAAACGCTTTGTGAGCAGAAGTCAGTGATTTGGCGTAGGTGGACATAATGCGAAAGTACGGAGGTGAGGGGTGGGTGTCAATGGGATGGTGCCAGTGGTCTCCTTCGGAGAGATCATTTCATGAAGAACATACAAAGCTTGAAGGCTTGACGCTGGGTTAGCGTACGATTGATAAAGAGCATTGTGTCTCCATATTTACAGCATTTCCCTCTCGGGGGCAGCAGTATTGACAACCCTCCGCTCTTTATTCTCCTGTCTGTTGTGTAACATGAGAGCGAAAGACAGCGGGATATATAGCCAAAAACCGGAAACAGGGAGAATAATCCCGCCACCAAGGCCCAGCAGGAGGAAAATGATGCCAAGAAAACCAGGAAGGGATCCGACATGTTTAATGGACCAAAAGGCGAACCAGGCGATCACGAACATGAGTGCGCCGCTGAACATGAACCAGAGAGCTGCAAGTCGATCATTGTGTGGCTGGTTAATGGTCCCTGCGCCATCAAGTATTATTGCCCCGAGCGGTTCGAGGTTCAATATTAGACCTACGGCTGTGTGCAGTGCAGCCATGAATAATAAATACCAAGCACATCCTTTGAGCAATTTCATGATCTATTCTCCTTCAAGATACTGTTTGAACATGGTGGTCCATAGTCCGATCAATTCGCCAATGCGTGCTTTATCGGGTCGGGGCATAATCTGTCGTGAGCCTACGAAAATGGCGTATCCCAGCTGGGTAAGCAGCGCCGCCAGCTCTGCGTCTTCAACCATCCCCAGATAAAGCTTGTTCAAGTATTCCATGCGGGCTAAATCAACATGCTCTTGATGCTCTCTGGCCAGCGGGTCGCGCAGGGCCCAAGCACGAACAGCAACTTCTACGTCATCATCAATTTCCTGAGCCAAAGCGTCGAGGGTGCAAAAACTGTCTGTAGCTGAGCCGGCTTGTTTGCAGAGTTCAATATAACGCTGAGTATGCTCCTGTGCCCAGTGCTCCAAAAGTTGTCTTGAAAACTCTTTCCGCGACCCAAAGTGGTGGTAGAACGACCCTTTGGTCACCCCCAACTTTTTGCATAACGAATCGATAGTCAGGGCCCCCTCGCCGAATCGGGCCAGGATGTTAAGACCAGCTTCAAGCAGATCTTTTTTTGAGCGACGCTTGTTATTCTTCTCTGTCATATCCACCTCCGAGGATACCATAAGGTATGGTATCCATAACGAGTGTCGAAATAGGAGTCAATACTATTTTTTAACAACACTCCCATTCCAGCATCAAGCCTTCTAAGGCTTAGAGGCTGACCAAGCGGAAAGCTGCGGCTCTTTCGAATCACCGGAGGACGCGTCAGCGCCCGGACTTGCTTCGGGAGCAGACCCGCTTGGATCAGGTTCTTAGCCGTAGAGTGCAGCGGCCAAGTTCGTGCAAGGGGCTTTTTTTCGTCCCTTTTTTTGCCCCAACACAAATCCGCAGGACAGCGGATTTGGACGTTGCAGTCCTCTGCAACGCCCCGAAGGGGTGAACCCCAGGACGGGGTGAATCCAAAAAACAGACCCCGCCGGGAGGGCTGCTTAAGCATCTTACTCTTATTCTTTATCTTTTCTTACCATTTGGCATTGAAACAGGACGCAAAAAAAGCACATACTCCGTAGACGTGCCAACGAGATGCCAGACAACTGGCGATAGTACTAAAAAGGAAAACGTCAGCCTTTAGTCGTCATCCCTATTCCGAACATCCTTACGCCACGCATTAAGCGGCGCATAACACCCCTGCCCTGCGTGCTGGGAGCGCTTCACTTCTTCGGCGTGTTCGGGATCGAGCATAAGCTTACAGATGTAGCGGGAGAGCTTTTCTTCCCAGAGGAGATCGGGACAACGCTTCTGATAACCGTAACGCTGATGGGATTCAGAACAAGGATCGGTGGAACAACACCAGCCGCAACCGACGCAGGGTTCGTTCTCCTCGGTCAGAGGCTCGATCTGCGGCGCGTCGCTAAATATATCAAAATCAGAATCAGACATGGCGGTGTTCCTTGGTGGCTTGGAGGAACCCGGATACCTGCGGCGCGCACAAAAGGCAAATGGTTAGAGAATGAAATCCTTGATGACCTGCCAACCTGTCCTGATCTGGAAGAACGCCAAAAAGAGCAGGAGAATGTTAACCGCACCATGCAGGAGTGGCAGAAATGTGCGCTTGGCCTTCCTTCTGTCCATGTAAATGCCAGTCATTGCACCGATAGCCATGAGCGGGGCCATGGCAAATGCGGTCTGATAATGGAGTCCGGTGACAAGATTCACCTGCCATTTGAGACGGGCGATCATCATGCCGCCAGCAAAACCGAGCATCCAGAGAATGATGGCGATACGACCGACGGTGACGTGGCGTTGCCAAAGGAATTGGGTGCGCATTTTCATGTGCTGCGACAGGAATCGTTCCATACCGAGATAGGCGGCGTAAATGCCGATCATGGTGGCGATGAATTGTAAGGCGGGATGAATCCAAAGCATAACTTCTCCGTGCAAAAAGTATTGCGAACAAGTCTACACCAAATCAGGGCAGGGTCAACTGAGAGTACTGCATAATTGCCCGCTGGCGTCGTTGCTTCAAAAAGTTCAAACCCTCGCGTACAGGAAGTACACTTCGGCCTTGAACTTTTTTCGCGCCTACCCAGCGAACAATTCTACAGCACTCTCAAGGAAAAACAATTTCAAACGCCCTGTAAAACTCGTAAGCTGGCTGTATTTAAAAAAAAGTTTCGCTTGGCGCTTTGCGCAATTTTATCGTGCAGTGATCTCACTGATGCAATATCTACAGGGAAAGCTTGGTGCGCAGTTCGGTCCAGACCATGTCTGGCGTGAGCGCGCGCATACAATCGTGATGCCCTTTGGGACATTTTTTCGGACCGTGTAATCCGCACGGACGGCATTCGAGCGGCGTTTCCAGAACCGTTGAATTATCGCCACGCGGGAAGAACCCGAGCTGCTTTACGGTAGGGCCGAATAGAGCGACCAGCGGTACATCCTGCGCCCAGGCAAGGTGCATGGGGCCGGAGTCATTGGTGAGATATCCGTCGAGTTTACTGAGATAGGCGGCCAGTTCCGGCAGGGAGAGTTCGCCCGCGAGGTTGGTGACCTCTGCATCTGTGGCGAGAACGGCCCCGGCTAAGACTTGCTCGGCGACCTCTTTTTCATCCGGCCCGGCGAAGAGCAGCACCTGCGCCCCATCCCATGTGGCCTTGCTGATGATCTCGCTGAAATATTCCACAGGCCAACACTTGGTGGGCCATGTCGAACCGGGATGGATGCCGAGCACTGGCTTGTCGCCGCAGTTGGCTTGCCAAAATGTATCAGCAGCCTGACGGGCTTCGTCTGAAAGAATGAGTTTGGTCTTGGGCGCAGGAGTGGAGATGCCGAGCGGTTCCAACAGTTGGAAGAGGCGTTCGACTTCCTCAAGTTCATCAAAACGGCGGTCAACGGTTTCGGTGTAGGCGAACGTGTTGAACCATGGTTTATTGTAGCCGATACGGCGCTTGATTCCGGTGGCACCACTGACCATTGCGGAGCGCAAGCTCTTGTGTGCGGATATCCACAGGTCAAATCCTTCCTGACCTATTTCCCTGCCGAGGCGGACGGCGGCGTTGAGCGATTTTTGTGCGCCGCGTTTGGCAAAACCATGGACGGCGGTGATTTCGGGCTGCCCTTCGAACAGGGATTGGAATCCGTTGCGCACGTAAAAGTGTATTTCCGCATCGGGATAGCGGGTTTTCAGCGCTTTCAATAGCGGGAGGGTGAGGACGGCGTCGCCGAGGAATGCGGTTTGCCAGACGCCTATTTTCTTGTATTCGCTCATCGAGATACGGTGTACCGTGTCCACGGATTTCAGGCAATAGTTGATCTCAATTCTGGTTGACCGTATCCTGCATGAAGAATGAACACAAAAGCAGCCCGGAGGTTGTTATGAAGTATATCATGTTCGAAGATTTTTCCGGCACGGCCATTCCCGTCATTTTCCCCAACCGTATCGACCACGCCGAGATGCGCGAGCAGATGCCCTACACCAAGGCACTCTCCGCTGGCTACGTCACCCACGGCCCAGAAGGTTTCCGCTGTCACGGCAAGTCCAAGGCCCTTGAGTTACAGGCCGGTGATGGCGATGCAGCGATCATTGGCGGCAAGTTTGAGGATGCCGAAAGTTAAAAAGAAGGCACAAACGGCCAAACTTCCACCGTCCACACTTACTACAACGGAATGCCCCAGCCCTTTTTAGCAAGGCTTAGAAGCTGACAAAGGAGTGGAGGCGGC
Organism: Pseudodesulfovibrio sp.; assembly: GCA_022712855.1. Lineage (GTDB taxonomy): Bacteria > Desulfobacterota > Desulfovibrionia > Desulfovibrionales > Desulfovibrionaceae > Pseudodesulfovibrio. Next base: position 12,617 of record JAFLJT010000052.1, read on the forward strand.
TCCATTACCGAGACACGCACGACCATGGACGGCCAACAATTGTATTGATTTGCACATCGTCCCACACTCCGACGATGGAGCCTCCGCTGCTTTGATCAGATTCTTGATCTGCTAAAACCGGGCGGCCAAGCTCGTTCTTAAAAGCCGACATTTTTTGGTACTTTTTTGTGGCGGCTC
>JAFLJT010000115.1 GCA_022712855.1 Pseudodesulfovibrio sp.
GTTCTTCAAGCTCGGTGCCCATGAGGCTTCAAACCTTGGCGCGAATTCGTTCTCGACCAGGAAGGCTCCTGCCGCTCCGGCAAGGGCTATTGCGGCCGCAAAGCCTGCCCCAACGGCAGCAGCGAGCGGTGTGGCGCTTGATATGGATGATGACGATTCTGGCTTTGAGCGGTTCTAGGCCAGTCGTTGTTGGAATAATGTGTTATAAAAAAAGAGCTAATCCCAAAGGGGACTAGCTCTTTTTATTGTGTTTTTCTTTTTTAATGAGTATGACTATTGTTATTAGTAGCTCTTCCGATAAGAGTGTATTGTGTTGAGTGTTTTCCTAGAATGGAAAGAGTATTTGGAGGCATAAGTGAATATTAAATTTCGTCTTATTGGATCTGTAGCGATGATCTTCTTGATCATCGTCGGCATGTTTGCCGCCACGTGGGTTGTTACATCCAGTCAGAAAGACGACAGTCTTGTTATCAATCTGGCGGGCCGACAGCGCATGCTCAGTCAGAAACTCGCCAAGGAAATCCTGGCGTATGGTAGTTCTCAAAACGATGTCCTTAAAGGGCAGATCACTTCTACTATTGAAGTGTTCGAGATGTCGCTGCGCGCTTTGGCCGACTCCGGCATGGCTCCGCTGACCACTGACCCCAACGGCGCTAAGGCCCAACTGCCCAGGGCGAGTGAAGCAGTGTCTGCGCAGCTCGGCAAGGTCAAGTCCCTTTGGTCTGCCTACAAAGCTCTTGTTGAGGAAGGCGTCGCATCAGGAAGCCCTGATGTAGCGAAAATTTCTGCGGACAGCGTCGAGGTTCTCAAGACCATGAATGCTGCTGTTGTGATGATGCAGGGTGAGTCCGAAAGCCGCATTACAACCCTTTTGATCAGCCAGATTGTTTGTGTTGCTCTCGGTATCATTATTGTTTTTATTGTTCTGTATAATCTGAATACCAAGCTGACGACCCCGTTGTCTAATCTGCAGGCATTTGCAGGCGACGTTGCCGACGGTAATCTGGATGCAGACATTGACGGTGAGTACACCAATGAGTTGCTGGCGCTTAAGGGTGCCATCGTGACCATGGTCGAAAATCTCAAGAAAAATATGGATGAAGTCGCCGTCAAGGGCAAACAGGCTGAAAAGAGTGCAGCAGAAGCCCAAAAAGCTATGACCGAGTCCGAAGCACAGCAGAAGCAGGTCAAGGAACTCCTTGATTCCATGAGTAAGGCCGCAGCCAAGGCGAACGGCATTTCTCGTAGCGTTGCTTCGGCAGTCTCACAGCTCGCTTCTCAGGTCGATGAAGTCAACCATGGTACTGACGTTCAGCGTGATCGTATGGCTGAGACGGCAACCGCCATGGAAGAGATGAACGCCACAGTTCTGGAAGTTGCTCGCAACGCATCCAACGCTGCGGAATCTGCCTCACTGGCACGTGATAATGCACAGACCGGTGCCGACGGTGTGCGGGCTGCTGTTACATCCATCGACGCCATTAAGGTACAGATTCTCGATCTTAATTCCTCCATGTCCGAACTCGGCGAACAAGCGCAGGGTATCGGTAATATCATGAACGTTGTCACTGACATCGCAGATCAGACCAACCTCCTGGCGCTCAACGCGGCCATTGAGGCAGCTCGTGCCGGTGAGGCTGGGCGCGGATTCGCAGTTGTTGCTGACGAGGTTCGCAAACTGGCTGAAAAGACCATGCAGGCGACCAAGGAAGTTGGTGACGCAGTCCACAAAATCCAGACCCAGGCCACAGCAAATATCAAGGCTGTCGAAAAATCGGTGGAAGATATCATCAAATCGACCGAAGCAGCCACCGAGTCCGGCCAGTTCATGACTGAGATCGTGAATATCGTCGGCGAGACAGCTGGTCAGGTCGAATCCATTGCCGCAGCCTCGGAAGAACAATCCGCAGCCAGTGAGGAAATCAACAGGGCCGTGGCAGACGTCACGCAGGTTGCTTCCGAAACGGCGCAGGGCATGAGCCAGGCTTCCCAGGCACTCGATGCCATGGCCGCCATGGCTGCCGATCTCGATGTCGTAATCCGCGACATGACCGGAGATTCCAGCTCTATGCTGAATGCCGATATTAAGACACTGGCTGAAGTCGAGGCCGAGTTGAAAGCGGACGGACGCAAGATGTCTGACCGTTCCGGCCTCGCTGCAAGCGACCCCTCAGGCATGATGCAGTGGGCAGACGAACTGTCAATCAACGTCCGTTGGGTTGATGAGCAGCACGTCAGGCTCATTGATCTGATCAATGAACTGCACAAGGCCATGAGTTCAGGTAAGGGTAGGCAGGCCATTGTCAGCGTCCTGGATGAACTCAGGGAATACACGGTCTTCCACTTCGGTAACGAAGAAAAGGTATTCGGCGAGATTGGTTACCCTGACACGCTGAGCCACAAAGCCGCGCACGTCACCTTCGTGGACAAAATCAATTCCTTTGAGGACAAGATTCTGTCCGGCAAGTCGTCGGTGACCATGGAAGTCCTCGAATTCCTCAAGGATTGGCTCATCAAGCACATCATGGGTGTCGATACACAATACAGCGCCTTCTTCAACAAGAAGGGCATCTACTAGCCTGTAAAGTATGAAACAAGCAGCCCCCGGCTCATTGAGCCGGGGGCTGCAGTCTGCTGAGAAAGGCCCGATTGCTTCGTTGCTGCAAAAAGATCAGATCCTAGCGTACAGGAAGTACGCGTCGGCCCTGATCTTTTTTTGCGCCTAGCACTCGTACCTTTCTCAACAGCCTGTCAGAATGGGGTTTGTCCCCCCGGTTCATTGAGCCGGGGTCTTTTGTTGGAATGAAGGCTGTTTTTAGCGTTGGCGGGGAGCTGGTATTTTTGCTATGCATGATGTCCGGCACGTTGGCCGAGAGAGAATTAAGGAAATTACATGTCAGAGAGTTATATGGAAAAGGCGCTTTTGAAGCTCGCCCGGCAGATCAATGCCTTTGATGAGGCATCGCTCATGAGCCTGTGGGAAAAATATGCGGAAAAGGTACGTCATTTCGAACCGACCAAGCGGTGGGAAGAATCTGTTATTATTTTCAATCTTATCCAGTCCTCCCGCTTGAAGAACCAGCTTTTCAATTATAATTGGGCACAATCACGGATGCCTGATGAAGGCCCCATGGAACTCGATCTGGCTGCGCTGACCTCGCCTGAGCCTGCTCGTGCAAAGCCCGAAGAAGTATCACTCGAAGTGGTT
>JAFLJT010000166.1 GCA_022712855.1 Pseudodesulfovibrio sp.
CCCGGTTCTGGCTGCTCTCGATGGCCTGCCGCAAACCGCTCTGTGCTTCGGACGAAAATCTTTCCATGTGGGCGCGAAACTGGCGCAAGGTACAGGAAGGCGCAGCCGTACTCTCTCTGGCCCAAAACAACAGGGGCGATGACACCACAACAGATGTGGATCAAGCCGTTTTCGACCTCAAAGCAGGCTTCAAGACCGCCATGGATGAAGACATGGCTCTCCACCATTTCTGGCCGGTCCTGTTCAAGTTCGTCAAGCTCGTCAACGGCTGGGATGCCGCAGGCACCTTGTCTGGAGCCTCAGCCAAGGTCTGCCACGATGAGTTGATGAGCATGGACGCAATCCTCGGCATCCTCGACCACACGCAAATGCCCATCCCACTCTCCAATCTGCCTGACGATGTGCAAGGTATGTTGGCGGATCGCCAAAAGGCGAGAGAGAGTAAGGACTTTGCAGCATCGGATGCATTACGCGACCAAATCGGCGAGGCTGGATTCAGGCTGGAGGATACGGCAAGTATCCCAAGAGTTTTTAAGAACTAATTATTCAATAAAAAAAGGCCGCCCAGATGGGCGGCCTTTCTCTTTTTTTGTAACCTACAAATCTAATCGCGAATCTGCCCTTCGCCCATCAAAACGAATTTGGCGCTGGTCAGTTCCTTGATACCCATGGGGCCATATGCGTGGAGCTTGGATGTGGAGATACCGATCTCTGCGCCGAGGCCGAGCTGGCCGCCGTCGTTGAAACGGGTGGAAGCGTTGGCGACCACCAGAGAGGCGTCGACCTCGCGGATGAAGCGCATGCAGCTTTCGTAGTTTTCGCTCAGGATGGACTCGGTGTGGTTGGAGCCATACTCAGCGATGTAATCCATGGCTTCGTCCATGGAATCCACGACCTTCACGGCCATGATCAGATCAAGGAACTCGAAACCCCAATCCAGCGGATTGGCTGCTTCGGCAGTCTCACCCAACAGGGGCAGCGATTTCTCACACGCCTTGAACTTCACACCCTTGCCGCCAAGCGTGGCTGCCACCTTGGGCAACAGGGATTCGGCGACGTCTTTATGGACGAGCAAACATTCCAGTGCGTTACAACCGCTGGGATACTGCATCTTGGAGTTCTCGATGATGGCAACGGCCTTCTCGATATCGCAGGATTCGTCCGCGAAAATTTGGCATACACCCTTGTAGTGTTTGAGCACGGGCATGGTGGCCTGTTCGGTGACGGCACGAATCAGGCCTTCGCCACCGCGCGGGATAACCACGTCGATGTATTCATCGAGCTTGAGCATCTCGGCCACAGCTTCGCGGTCCGTGGTGGGCGGTACTTGAACAGCGCCCTTGGGCAGACCTGCTTTTTCCAGCGCCTGATGCATGAGTTCTGCCAGACAGCGATTGGAGTGAAATGCTTCGGAACCACCACGCAGGATGACAGCGTTGCCCGCCTTGAGGCAAATGATACCGGCATCAACCGTCGCGTTGGGACGGGATTCGTAAATCATGGCGACCACACCCATGGGTACGCGCATACGGCCGACCAGCATACCGTTGGGGCGCTTGGTCATGGACTCGATCTCGCCGACCGGGTCGGCCATGGCGGCCACTTCGCGGCAACCCTGAATCATGGATGCCAGCACTTTATCGCTGATGGTCAGACGCTGTACACGCGCTTTATCCAGCCCACGTTCGGCAGCGGCGTCCAAATCCAATTTGTTGGCCTTGGCAATGGTTTCGGTTTCGCTTTCCAGCAAATCGGCCAGAATGAGCAGGGCGTCCTGCTTGGCTTTACCCGAAGCCTTGGACAACTCGCGGGCCGCAGCCTTGGCGCTTTTGCCCATTTTCACCATTTCTTCACGAATATTCATATCTGCTCCTCGCAATCGGCCACATATTCAGGCCGAACAATATTCTTTTTAATAAGAAATAAGTGCTAAACACAGGCGGTGAAAAAGTCAAACCGCGCCCACACGCATTTCGTTCACGCTTAGTCCCTTCAAACCATACGTTTTACGGTTTTTGTCAATTCACGCAAAAATCCTGACTGTAAAAGCGGTGTTTTTGTCGAAATACCAACCCATTTACAAAATAGGCTTTGACCTTTTTTACAATTTTGCTTATCTAGCGCATTGCGCCGCTGGGCCTTGTTTTTCGCGGCCTTTCGGCCATCTATTCACCTTATGGAGGACAGTGATTCAATGACAAATAAAGAGACCGAACAAAACGCAACCCTGGCCGAAGTGGAATCACACGTTCCCGAGCAGTTGCACCCCATCCTCGAAGCTGCTTTCAAAAACGGCAAACAACTCATCATCGCCGTCATCGCCATCGTTGCTGTAACAGCAATTTACGCCGGAGTGAGCGCATATAACCAACGCGCCCTGACATCCGCACAGGCCAAGCTGGGCGCTATCCTCATCGAAGCCGCCGGCGAAGACAAAATAGCCAAACTGGAAGCATTGCTCGCAGACGTTCCGTCCGCAGCAAAGTCCGCCGTTCTGCTCGAACTGGCTCAGAGCAGCATGAACAACGGCCAGTACGACAAAGCTGTCGGCTACTGGAACCAGCTTGCTGGCACAACAGACGATGATCTCGCTTTTGTCGCCCGTCTCGGTAAGGCCAAGTGCCTGACTCTGGCTGGCAAAGGCGCCGAAGCTCTGACCGAACTCAAGGATCTGGTTGGTATTGCACCTGCCGCATTCACCATCCCGACTTACCGTCAGTTGGCCGTTGCCGCCGAACTTGCCGGAGACAAGGCAGAAGCCCTTGCCGCCTACAAGAAGCTCGGTGAACAGTCCCTGCCGGACAAGCCGTTCGTTGATTTCAAAATCGCGCAACTTGAAGCTGAATAAAACCATACACGGAGAGGAATAATGGCAAATCCTTTACTCGCCGACACTCCCGGGGCAACCCACCTCCTTCTCGGTAACGAAGCTATCGTTCGAGGAGCTATTGAGGCTGGTGTACAGGTCGTTACCTGTTATCCAGGTACCCCGTCGTCGGAAGTCCCTGATACGTTCTATCGTCTTTCCCCCGAGGGAAAATACTACTTTGAATACTCGGTCAATGAGAAGGTCGCTCTTGAAGTGGCTGGCGGTGCAACACTGGCCGGCGCTTTGACGCTGTGTACAATGAAGCACGTCGGCGTCAACGTCGCTGCCGACCCGCTCATGACCATGTGCTACACGGGCGCTCCCGGTGGCATAGTGCTGCTGTCCGCTGACGATCCAGGCTGTCACTCCAGCCAGAACGAGCAGGACAACCGCTACTACGCCCGCCTTGCTGGCATGCCTGTCTTCGAGCCGTCCACGGCACAAGAAGCCAAGGACATGACCCGCGACGGCCTGCTGCTCGCCAAGAAATACAAAACACCGCTGCTCCTTCGC
>JAFLJT010000143.1 GCA_022712855.1 Pseudodesulfovibrio sp.
CGGATTCCATGAAGGTGAATTTGGCGGCCTCTTCGGGGAAAAGGTCCACGAATCCTTTGATTTTTTGTATTTTCGCCATGTCGCGGTTACTATCCTTATATAATTATATACCAGCGGAAACGAGACTAGTTAGGACAAACGAGGATGTTTGTCAAAATTTGGGTGGGGGTGAGGCCTTCGGAGGCGAGAGGAGAAAAACAACAAACGAAAGAGGGGCCAGAGCAATACCAATCCTAATTGTAGCAAAAGCAGAAGCCTCTTACCATTGACACCTTTCATAAGTAGACCCTATATATAATACTATGACTGATGCTGAAATGGCAAAAAATACTCTTCCGATAAATCTTGAATTGCTCCGATGGGCAAGAGAGAAAGCCGGAATGTCTCATGCTGCAGTGGCTGAACTAGGAAAAGTTCAGCCTCTACAAGCGCGTGGGGAAAAGCCGAAGTGCTCTGCTGTCGAACGCGTTCAAGCATGGGAAGAGGGAACTCTACCTCTCACATGGCGGCAGCTTGAAAAAATAGCTAAAGTTTACCGCCGTCCCGCTCTTACATTTTTTCTTTCTGCCCCTCCCATTGAAGAGGTAAAACTGGCTGACTTTCGAACTGTTGGAGATAGGCCAACAGCGACAGACACTCCTGAATTCTCTGCCTTTTTGAGAAGAATCGAAGTCCTGCATGATGGAATCATTGAACTTATCGAAGCTACGCAGAAAAAAACCTTACCATTTATAAGCTCCGTTTCCACCAAGACTCCAATTCAGAGTGTTGCAAAGGATATCCGGGACACACTCAATTTCTCTTTTGATGAACAAAAGAAATTGCAAAGCAGTGACGAACTATTTCGTACGCTGCGCAGGAAGGCACAAGATGCAGGGATTTTCGTACTCGTTGAAGGAGATCTCGGCAGTTACCATTCCCAAATTTCCCCGGATGAATTTCGCGGCATAGCAATCTGTCATCCTAAGGCTCCTTTGGTTGTTATCAACCAATGGGATGCTAAGGCGGCTCAATTGTTCACATTCATTCATGAACTTGTTCACATCTGGCTAGGAGACAGTGCTGTTTCTAATGCAAGTGCTTTAAAAGGTATGCAGGCCGGTCGGGATGACTGTGAGGCGTTCTGCAATCAAGTCGCTGCCGAATTTCTTGTTCCTGCCGCTGAGTGTTTGGACGTATTTGCTCAAAGAGACCCTGCAGATTGGCAAAATACAGTTTCTAATATGGCTCGCCGCTTCAAGGTTAGCCGTGCAGTTGTGGCTCGCCGCTTGTATGATTTAAACCGCATTAATCACGGGGAATACTGGAGCTACTTCACAATGCTGCAGAAACAGTGGGGTGCAGCCAAGAGCAGCATGCGTAAAACAGAAGGTGGACCGAATAGGAATGTCCTTGACAAGTTCAGGCTTGGAGAAAAGTTAATCAATACTGTTGTTGGTGGTGCTGCTGACGGTCTCATCTCCCTTCAAGATGCTTCTCGTATTCTCAAAGTGAAGGTCGCCCGGTTCGACGCCATCACACGATGACCTATTATTTCGACACCAATATACTCGTCACCGCACATCGGTACGACTTCCCGCTTGCTACATCGCAAGAATTTTGGGATTGGCTTGTCGAATTAGGTGAAGCCGGGACTATTCGTTTTCCCGAAGTAGTTTTTGAGGAGCTGGGGAGAGGCAAGATGGACGAGGGCAAAGACCCGCTTGCTGAATGGGCTACGCAACATCGTGATCTATTTATTGCGCCTATGGTAGAAGCTTTACCATCAATGCCTGTTGTGCTCGATGCTTATGAAAAACCGATGCAAACGGCCACACTTGAGAAAATCCAAAATGACGCTTGTGTTATTGCACACGCGCATGCCTTGATCCAGACCGCAACCATTGTGTCTTACGAAACCCCAAATCAAGCGATCGCAGGACATAAGAAAAAGATCCCCTCAGTTTGCGCAGCGTTAAATGTAAACTGTATGCGCTTTCCACAATTTATGTGGATGATGTCCGACTTGGGTAATAAGAAATAGCACCGCTCACACCAGACAAAGCCCCCCAATGGCGGCGGCCTTACCTTCTACTCCCTTCTTCTCTTCTCTATTATCTCCTCCCAATCAGCATTTAGAATTTGACCTGAAAGGTAAAAAACTCCAATCTGCCCTTGGAGGAAAATTATGACTACTATTACTGCCTGTACCATGGACTGCGGCGACTCTTGCTCGCTGGTTGTCGATGCTGAAAATAAGACCGTTAAGGGCAACCCGGCCCATCCGTTTACCAAGGGGTTCTGCTGCAAAAAAGGCGGCGGATATTTCGAACGCCTCGACGCAGACGAACGCATCACCACCCCGCTGGTGAAACGTGACGGCGAATTCGTGGAAACCAGCTGGGATGACGCGCTCAATTTGATCGCCGAAAAACTCGATGCTGCCCGCCAAACACCCGAATCCATCCTCCACCTGCGCGGCCACGGCTATCGCGGTATCCTGGGCAAAGCGAGTAACATATTTTTCGAAAAGCTCGGGTCCTCCACCACCTATGGGGCGGTCTGTGATGCGACAGGCATCGTTGCTTCCGAACGCGATTTCGGCGAACTGCGCCACAACGATCCAGAGGATATCCTCAACGCCAGCCGCGTGATCAACTGGGGCCGCGATTTAACACGCTGCTCCATCCATCAGCTCGCGATGATCCAGAAAGCGCGCAAGAATGGCACCGAAGTGCTGACCATCTCCCCCGGTGGCGATGGCACTGAAGAATTTTCCGACGTGAACGTCATCATCCGCCCCGGCACCGACCGTTTT
>JAFLJT010000204.1 GCA_022712855.1 Pseudodesulfovibrio sp.
ATAGCGGCCAGGGGCAGCAAACCAGCGGAACTGGACATCCACTTGCCGATAATCGGCAGGGGACCAAGGTTGCGGTAAGCCATGTTGCGCAGGGCAGACAGCATGTCGCCCGGCTTGGCGCCGCGGGGGCAGAGATCGGAACATGTGCCACAGTTGTGACACAGCCAGATGTCGATATCATTGACCAGGCGGTCCTTGAGTCCCCACTGAGCCCATACCATCTCTTTACGAGGGTAAGGGGAATCAGAAGGAGACAGCGGACAGACTACGGAACACGTAGCGCACTGGTAGCATTTTTTCAGGGAGTCACCGCCAACGGCTTGCAACTCTTTCACGAACGTAAGGTCCGGCTGTACTTTTACGGTATTTGACATGCCATACCTCCTAGTAGCCCTTGAAGGGGTTGGGGCCGAAGTTGGTGGTGATGGTCGTTACGAACTCATCAATCATTGCCGGGACCTTGTCGTACATATCGATGGAGACCTCGAACTGCTCAACGCGTTCAGGCTCGACACCGAGGCGACCAAGGGAGTCAGCAATGTTTTCCTTGCGGCGGCTACACAGCTCGGAACCTTTCACAAAGTGACACTGGTAATCGTCGCCGTAAGCACAACCAAGCATCATTACGCCGTCAGCACCCTTGCTTATTGCATCAGCAACCCAGAGGGCATTGACAGAACCGAGACAGCGGACCGGGATGAAGCGCACATACGGGCTCCAGGACTTGCCGCGCATGGCAGCCATGTCGAGAGCCGGAATGGCATCGTTCTCACACGCGATGACGATGACACGGGGGCCACCTTCTTCGAGAGTATCGGGAACTTGGACTTCCTTGATGGCAGCACTGATCTGATTGATGTTGTAGTTGGCAAACGAGATGACACGTTCCGGGCAGGCACCCATGCACGTACCGCAACGGCGGCAGCGTGTGGGATTCGGCATCGGTGTACCTTTCTCGTCATCGTCCAGAGCGCCGAAGGGACATTCCTCAGTACAACGTTTGCACTGCGTACAGCGCATGAAGTTGAACTCGGGGAAGGAGAGATCGCCGGAGCGGGGGTGCACTGCAACACCGCGGTTGGCGGACTCGATACACTGGATAGCCTTGAGGGCTGCACCAGCGGCATCTTCTTCAGCGAGGCCCAGGCCCATGGGCTGACGGACACAACCGGCAGCGTAGACGCCTGTGCGGCGGGTTTCGTAGGGGAAGCAGATGTAGTTTGAATCCGCGAATCCGTCGAACAACTCAAGGTCGGGGAATGCCGGACCCTGGCGGTATTCGAAGTTCATGGTCGGATCAATTGCAGTGGTCGGGACGATGGCGGTCGGTACGACAACCATGTCAGCCAGGAGCTCTATATCTGCACCGAGCAGGGTATCCTTGGCGGAAATAATCACCTGAGAGCCAGCTTCCCTGACACCGGTGACGGTACCTTTGGTAAGCATGACGCCCGGATCATCCTGAGCGGTCTGGTAGTATTTCTCGTTGATACCGGGAACCATCATGTGATCGTAGACCACGTAGGCAACAGCATCAGGAGCAAGCTCGCGCACGTAGTTGGCCTGCTTCAAGGCGACCAAGGAGGTCAGCTCGGAGCTGTAAGCCAGATGCTTTGCGGACTCTTTAGTTTCGTAGACGAAGGTTTCGCACTCTTCGCCTTCAACAACAGGAGACTCGTCGTCTTCCTTGCAGGGCAGGTCCTCGGGAGCTGCACAAGCGTCGCCGCATGCATTGTAGTCGATGCCTTCCATAAGGAGGGTGGTATCGACGATGAAAGCGACAGATTTAGGCGTTTTGCCATCAGCGGTTTTGATGCCGCCGTTGGAAGCCATCTTTTCGAGTTCAGCAGAGGTGACCACGTTCTTGACAGAACCGTATCCGAGCGGAGCAAGGAATTTGGTGTCGCCGGGAACCCAGCCAGTTGCCATGACGACTGCGCCGATTTCGTACTCGGTACCAGCGATGGTAGCCTTGTACTGAGCGGGAGCGCCAGACAGGGACTCAACGGTAGAACCGGTGATGACCTGGATTTTATCATTGCCCTCAACTGCGGCGATAACCGCGGGGAGGTCAATGTCCTGCACGCGGTCGCCAAAAGGAGCGCCCAGCGGGAAGGATTTGTACATCCCGGCAGCTTTACCGCCGAGTGCATCTTCTTTTTCAACCAGGATTACGGAGTAACCCAGGGCAGCAGCATTTTCTGCTGCTTTCAGTCCGGTGTAACCGCCACCTACGACCAAAACGGTCTTGTAAGCGTCGGGGAGTTCCGGAGCGGGCAGCACGCTGTTAGTCAGCTTTGCGATGCCCATGTTTGTGTAGTCCTTGGCGATGACTTCCATCTGGCCAGGGAACTGCGGATCTTCCTGGTAGGACCAGATAGCCTGCTCACGCAGAGCTACTCGTTCCACCTGGACTTTCTCGCCGAACTTGAAGACGTCCCACTTGGCGCGGGGCGTACAGGCGCAGCAAACCACGCCATCCAGTTCGTTTTCGGCGATATCGGCCTCAATCATGGCCTTGCCTTCCGGGCTACAGAGAACCGGGTTGGACTTGGCCACGGTAACGACAGCAGAGTGTTTGCCACCAGCTGCATGTGCAGCCAGGGCGTCAACATCGATATTAGCACCGATGTCGCAACCTCCACAGATATATACTCCAAGCTTTTCAGCCATTGGTTACCTCCCTACCACGGTTTGAATCGCTTTCATCGCGGCAGCGGTGCCGGACTGGGCGGACTTCATGACGTCAAAGGGCTGCTTGGCGCAACCGGCGGCGATGATACCCTCGCCGTCAATGACGAAACCGTCAGCGTCAACCTCTCCAGCCGGGAGTTGCAGACCAGCACAGCTGGGCTCCATGCCGGTGGCGAGGACGACCATGTCGTACTTCTCTTCGGACTTGATGCCGGTGAGAGCATTTTCAACGGTGACGATGGGATTGCCATTTTCATCTTC
>JAFLJT010000262.1 GCA_022712855.1 Pseudodesulfovibrio sp.
CCGAAGAACTTGGCTCCGGCGATGAACGAAAATTCACGCACCATGGGCAGGGCGATGAACTGCCCGGCCACACCTTCCATCCGGGCGGTGATGTATGAGACCACCGGGGTGTAGACGAAGCCGTAGATGACAAAGAAAATCCATGGGAACGTCGGCACCAGCCAGACGCAGAACATGATGTAGCAGAGCGTGGAGAACACATAGATGCCGATGGACACCCAGAAGTTGATGTCGCCACGGCCTTCCGGCGGGTTGAACAGGGCTGAAAAATCAAGCCCGTTTCCATCGGTGTTTCGGAACGATTTGACCACGTAATAGACACCGACCAGACCGATGGCGAGACCGAGGCCGATACCGAAACTCATGTAGAAATCAAAGTTGTTGGCGAACACGGTTTCGACCGTCGCCATACCCGGATGCCAGCGATGTAAGACACCGTGGGCATACAGAATCGGGTTGCCGATGATGGTGATGATAAGGCCGACCAGACCGCCGATGACCGCCCAGAAGGGCAGCACCATGCCGACAAAGACCAGCCCCAGATCGAACTGGAGGCCTGTTGCAACGGCGGGCAACATCTCTTCGGTATACTGCGTCAACTCGATCCACGGTATGGGGATGATCCGTATGGTTTCATTAAATAGAAGCCCGGAGAGCGCTGGGAGGAGCACATAGAAGAAGCCGAAGGCGAGTCCGATAACACCGCCAATGGAGAAGACTCTCCACTTCCAGCCCGTCTTGCGGTCCTCGGTTGATTCGGCCAGTGCCATGGTTCCCAACGCGCCCACAGGGGCCATGGGGAATGGCAGTTTCTCAACGTCCGATGTGATGCGATAGAGCGAATAGCCCAACCCGAAATGGTCGATGCGTTGTACGAGCTGCGCGCCCACCAAGAGCATGATCGGCACCAGCCAATCGGGGTGCATGAACGTGCGTTCCAGATAGGAGCCAGACCCGAGCGCCGGGGCCACCCAATGCGGGATGAATTCGGTCAGGCCGAGCATCCGCGCCGCGTCCGATTGGACGAGGTACTGGTTCCAAAGCAAGCCCTGGAATGGCGAAGCCAATGCCGCACCAGCCATATAGTAAAGAAGGAAAATTTCCTGTTGTTTCAGGTGAGTATATGAACGCTTGGCTATCTCGGCGAACAAGATAATCGTCACCCAACGAGCCGCCGGGCCAATGCCCTGACCGATGACCAACTGCAAGTACATGGAACCGGGCATCATCAAAAATCCGATGAATACGGCACCAACAATCGTCTTCCAATCAAACCCCTCCTCGAACTTGTCGGGGGGCTTCATCAGGTCTCTATATTCTTTTAATTCTTTATCGTCGTACATCACTGTCCTCTATCATCTAGAGTGGGAAGACGTTGTAACTTTGCTCATTAAACAAGCCGATGACGGCATACGCGCCGCCCATCAGGAAATCGCCGAGTATGAGGCCGATAAACAGGAATCGGACCCTGTTGAACAGGCTGGTGCCGCCGTAGTGGAGCACCAGATGGTTGCACAGCCAGCCGAGGAAGAATGGGAACCAGAGGATCTTCATGCCAGCGGAGTAGGCCACGAGATAACCGAGCGGGTGCAGCGGCCACCATGGGAATTTATAATAACAGAAAATGAGCAGGCCCATGACGAGCGCTCCGGCTCCGGCATAGGTCATGGTCCAGTAGTTCGGGCCGACAGGCTGGTCGACGAGGCGCTGGGCGTTTTCGTAGTTGGCGAGCACGGTTTGGGTGGCCCAATCAAGGCCGAGTTCACGCAGGCCGTATTTGTAACCGAGATAGAGCATGGTGATGAACGCGGCGGCCAGCGCGAGAACCAGCGACATGCCGATGGCGACGAGAACGAGATTGCGGTTATTGGCTTCCTGACGAATCTTGGAGCCGTGGAAGAGCGTGGGGGCGATGGCTTCGCGCACATCGAGGAAGAGCACCTTCTGCATGACGGCGGTGGCGGCCATGCCTGCGGTGCCGAAAAAGCTGGTGCCGAACAGGCCCATGAGTGCATCGGACGGCGCGGCTGTGAGTGTGAAATATGGCAAACCACCCTGACAGACGATGCGACTGGTGACGAGCATGACGATGAGGAACATGATCGGTAACAGCAGCGCGGCGACAATGGGCAGTCCGAAGAACCAGCACCAGCCGGTCATGCAGGCCATGCCGATGACGAGACCCCATAACGGCCAGATAGGTGGTCCCCATTCTTCTGGGACGGAGTCGAATTTACCGCGGCCCGATTCGCCGATGTTGTGGCAAGTAGGCCGCAGGAAACAAGTGATCGTTTCCTTGAGATGATGCCGCGCCAGCCAGACGAGGAAGATGAAAAAGACGAGGTACGAGCCGATGGTCTGCGCGCCTTCGGGACGGGCGAGATCAGGGCCGAGGGTCGTGCCGAGAGCAGCTTCTGGAAGTTGTATGCCCAGCACGTACAGCAGGCCGAAGAGCAGGCCGCCGAGGATGTAGAACATCCACATGGAGAACGAAATCTGCCGTGTGGTCAGGAAGGCGAATCCAATGAAAGCGGGGATAAAGTACATCTTCAGCTTATGGAAACCGGAAAAGAGACCGAATTTCGGGAAGTAGCCGCCAGCCAGTACGAGGGTCGGCATTTCGGGTATGGACGGATAGTAAAAATGCATCCCATTGAGCAGGTGGAGTGCCCCGGCAAAGGTCAGTCCGATGAGCAGATAGTTGTTGGACCACCATGAAATAAATTGCTTTTGGTCCAGCGCCTCGCCCATGAGCATGGGGACACGAACCAGCGGGAAGGTGACGCGCTCGTTGACCACCCATTGGCGACCGAAGAGGACCATCAGGCAGATCATGACGAAAAATGCACCGAGAATGAAGAATGACCAGACAGCCAGCACAGGCAGCCAGACGTCCCACGGTATGTTCTTCAGTACTTCGAAAACACCCATTTCCTGACCGCCTTTGAGACCGTCATAGAAACTGTTCACCGCTTCAACGGAGCGCGGGAACCACGCTTCGGGCAGGAGCGGTGTGAGGACTTCTGTCCAGCGATAGGCGTCTTGGGCGAACCGCTCAGGCGCGGTGATGTTGACGAAAAATGTTTCGGTGAGTCCGGTGAAACCAATGGCCGAGAACAGGACCATCATCAGCCAGATGACGAGCAGTTCCACGCCGGAGAAAAATGGCGGGCGTCTGGTGAAACGCGACGCGAATGCATCGATGACAAACATCCATGTGATGATGAAAAATGGTGCGAGCGGGAAGTGTCCACCACCCATCGGCACATTGTGCAAAATGGTGTTGTTGTATGGGGTGAACACGCAGAGTGCCAGCCCCATAAGTGTGCCCATCAGGAGCGCGCGGAATCGGAGTCGTCCGTTCATGCCTCGGTCTCCTTGGCGTTTCCATTCAGCGTTTCTTCCATATGATTATTCATGTCCTTGGCAAATTGGTTCACGGCTTCGTCATCAAGGGAGCGCCAGGCCAGCAACTGCTTGCGAAGATCATTGAGGAAATTCTTGTTCAGGCTTTCCCACGCCTTGAGTTCGCCTGCCTCGCGGTGGATGACAACGCGAACTTGCCTAAACCCC
Organism: Pseudodesulfovibrio sp.; assembly: GCA_022712855.1. Taxonomy (GTDB): domain Bacteria; phylum Desulfobacterota; class Desulfovibrionia; order Desulfovibrionales; family Desulfovibrionaceae; genus Pseudodesulfovibrio. The sequence goes on from JAFLJT010000262.1 coordinate 3,574, forward strand.
TTGTAGAGATCGGACGGGCAGAACACGAGCTTGACCTTCTGGCGTACGCCGAAATCAAATGGGGCCAGCCAGATGCGAAGATCGATGGAGAAGCATAGTTCATCGGGGATCGGTGTACCTTCGGGGAGGCCACTGAGCAGGCCGGTATCGAGTTCGACTTGCTCAAGGTCCATGAAATTGCACGTCATATTATCAGTACAGAACGCGCCATGGGAAATGTCGTGGTGCGCCATATAGTATTGATGCAGGAATCCGCCAGCAGACGCCATTTCGCCGAGCTTGATGAGGAAGGGCAGGATCACGACAAGTTCGTCGCCTTCTGCCTTGGGCATGGTCCAGGACTTGTTGACGTCCGGGATGGCGATGCGAGCCGCGACCTTGGCCGGGTAGATGGCCGAGATGAGGACCACGGCGATGACCAGCAGCATGGCTGCCACACCTGCGGTGGACGAATAGTTGGCTGTCATGCCAGACCACAACGCGGTCCCGGCCAGGAATGACGAGGACGTTTGCGCAAGGAGATAGCCGACCACCACGGAGATGACGGCAAAGGCCAGTGCTTCGGCAATAAACAGGAACGCCACATGGGCCGGGGCCAGGCCAACAGAGGTATAAACCGCGATCTCTGATTTACGCTCATAGACCGATCCAATCATGGTGTTGAGCACGATGAGGATGGAAATGCAAAGCGGAATCAAGATATTGGCCATACCGGAATAACTGACCGCGTCGGATGCGAAATAAAGCGAGGTGCCAGTGGAGCCGCCCCGGAACAGGAGCATGCCGAAGCGATCGCCGAGGTCGCCGGAGGTTTCGGAGAAGCCTTCCAGCGGCTTGATGGCAATACCCTTGAGCTTGCCTGCGCCGCCGCCCAGTGATAGCAGGGTTTCTGCCGGGACGATAATTGTTTCGTAACCGGGGATGTGCTGATAGCGGGATTCGGTGGACACCACATCCTCGCCGTCTTCAATGGCCTCGGCCTCGACTTCGGACAGTTGTGTGGCCGCCTGATTGGGGAAGACTATGGGCGTGATCGGCTCGCCATCGAGGTCGGGATTGTCGCGCAATCCGTTGTCGTCGAAGATACCGACCAAGGTGAAATCTATGCCCCATATATTGACATGGTTGCGGGCCGGATCATCCGGGTTCGCGTTCAGCTGTATTGCCATGCGTTCGGGCAGCAGGACGGAGAACCGCTCGCCCTCTTCGAACCAACGCCCTTTGATCAGGATGCGGTCCAGGCCGGAAACTTGCGGTTCCAGATGGGACAGACCGACCATACCACGCCCGGGTGTTTCGACATCGCCCATGGAGACGGGGATGAGTGGGGCGCGTGATTTATCGGAAGTAAATCCGGTGTCATACCATGCACGCGGAGCGACGACGCCCTTGTCGGAGTAAGCGGTCTGGATGACCGACAGCGCTTCGAAGGGTACGTCCTGCCAGTTGAAATATTTGAGCAAGCGTCCGGTGTAGGTGGCGGTGTCGCTGAAGTTTGCCCAACCCTTCTGGCGCACGGATTTGACCGTGGTGAAGTTCATGATGGTGAAGGTCAGGATGACCAGCGTGGCAAAGGTCAGGAAGGTGCGCACAGGTCTGCGCTTGAGGTTGCCCACGCCCAGCACGAAGGCCGCACCGAAGGCCGCAGCCGGACTGATGCCCGTGAGCTTGATGTGCGCCGAGCGCTTTTGTAGCTCGACCATCTCCCGTTCGAAACGGAAGAATATGATGAGCGACACAAGGAGCGAGAGCCCAAGAATAAAGAAGGCTAGTATTACTACAAGGGGGGAGTACGTGAGCTGGAATGCGGGGTGGACAAAATAGACCACGCTGATGATCAGGGTGAGGAATCCGAGGAAGGCAGAAATACGTTTTTTGATGTCCACAAACGAGAAGAAGAGGCGCTCCATGCAATAGGCAAAGGGCACGAACAGGGCTATGTAAAAGAGGACACCGAGCAGCACATCTTTTTGCGTCTTGTCCACGTCGTTGTACACGCGGCTCGCCTTGGCCAGCGATGAACGCGAGGCCTCAACGAACTTGTCCCACTGCTTGGTTTCTTTGAATTCAATGGCGCGTTGCAAGTCGTCTTCGCCCTGATTGCGCAGGTTGCGGATGCGCTCGTTGACAATACCTTTGGATTCGAGGCTGTCGATGCGCGGATCGAGCAAAGACCACATATCGCGGGCGGCCTGAAATTCGGTCATGGGTATGACGGGCCATTGTTTGGCGATGTAACCCAACCCCTGCGGGTGTTCTTTATTGGCGTTGAGGAGCAGGACTTTTTTGTCGAGAACTGTGTCTGACAACGTCAGCTTGATGGGTGTGTCCGGCTCAAGGAACAGAGTACCCAGCGTGGAACGGCGGGTGTCGAGACGGCTGTACCAGTAGTTGGCTGGCTGCGCTTCGGTGCGTCCGTCGATGAGATTCGGGCGGTAGAGGTATTTGAATGTTCGCGGGTCAAACAGGTTGAACACCGTGGTCTGGGTACAGGCGAACAGGATCAGGTCAGTGGCCTGAACCGCACGTTTGAGCTTGATGCGGTAGGCGGGCTTACCCGTCTTGGGTTTGTTGATGGCCCATTCGGCAAGGCCTGTTTCCTCGTTGAACTTGAATGCTTCGACCACGGCCTTGTGGTAGCTGACCTTCTTGCTGGCAACACCGGGAATCCTGAATTTGCCTGCCGTATCAACCATGCCATAATTGAGCGTTTGCCACTGGAAGGCGAGAACGACCATGTCTGTGCCGGGTCGGTCTGGGAAAATTTCGCCCTTTCTGAGCAGGTTGGCGCGGCCATCGATGGTGACGAAATAGTTTTTGCCTCGTTTGCCAGCATCTTGAAAAGGCTGGTTGGCGATGGCGTTTAGCAGCGTTCCGACCAACGCGGACTGCTCTTTCATGTACTCGAAATTCACGCGCTCCGGCTTGTCATAAGGCGTGCCCCATGCCGGGCGGGCATCATGCACCGTTGCCAGAGTCAGTCCGGCGAATCCGGCCAGAGCCATGGGTTCGCCACCCAGTTGGGGACGGTCTGGCAGGTAGCTTTGCCATGCGCGTTTGCCGGGACGCAGGGTATCTTTGAACAGAGAGGCCGCTTTATTACCGGAATCGCCAAGGGTATTGACGGCTTCCTTCATGAGCGTATCCAGAGGCCTGAAAAATGCGGTGCGGTTGACGTTGGGTTTCAGGTCGTGGAGCCAGCCTTTGTCAAAGCCGCCCACGCCGTTGCCGTGGCTGGAAAGATAGAGGGAAACATGGGCCGCGATGGACCGTTCGCCAACCACATCGCGCAGTTCGCGAGCGGATTTTACGTCGTGTAATTGCGCGGTGGCGTCTTCAAGAATAGCCGCCTGATGCAGCTTGGCGCGTTCCACAAAACCTAACAGAACAGGGCGTTCTTTGTCCGCCAGAGGGAAATCGGCTACCGTGGAATTGATCCAGTTGAGCCGCTTTAAGGTCATGCGCTGACTTGCCAGTTCCTTGATCCGTTTTTGGCGGTCCTCCTGTGACATGGAGCTGTCCGCTTCCATTCTTCCAGCGTTCATGAGGCGGAGACGCATAAGCTCGTTGGTCAGCTTGTCTTCGTTATCGCGGATAACGGATTTGAGCGATTTTTTGATGAGCGTCCGGCTTGTGTCATCAGCCAGTACGGTTTTGCTAAGCGGTTCGGCAGAACGCAAAATTTCCAGCGTGCGTGCAGCATCAAGTACCCGCTTTTCAAGGTTGCCCTTGCGTGCCTTGAGGAGCGTGCCTTTGGTGACCAGCGCCCAGGTGAATTCGCGCATTCCGGCTTGTGCGGTCGATTTGCCTGCCGATGCTACGAGCATCACGGAACGCTTGGGCGGGTTTGCAACGAACCCTTGTGCGATATCCATGAGCGTCGCCATGGACACGGCTTCATCCGCGCCCGGCGCTTCTCCGGCCACCAGTGCGGTGGAGTCATAGAAAGCTTCGGTTATGACTGTCTGTTTGGCGAGTTCAGGGTCGCTGCCTTCGATGAGACAATACAAATTTTCGCCGCGAACGTTGCGCCATGCTGCTTTGGAATTCAGCCGGGCTTCAGCGACCAACTGCGGGCCTTTGGTGATGAACCCGGTGCCGAACATGGATTTGGCCTGTTCGCGGGACATCCAGAAAATCGGAAAATCGATGGGTGTCAGTTCAAATTTGGATTCGAACAATGACCGCGGGGCCGGGCCACCATCGCCGCCGCGTCCTACAAAAATGAGCGCCCGTGCGCCGAGCATGGCTGCGTTGTTCCAATGTTTGCCGGAATCCATATCCATAAGGACGATGGAGCCTTCGACATCCAACCCGTTGAAATCCGGCACCATGCCGTTGGCCACGTAGATGAGCGGGCCATCAATGCCGGGAGGGGCCACTGCGCCCGGTGACAGGGCGTTGGACCGAAGCTGCTTGAGTGCGACTGTGTGTGAGGAATTCTTTATGGCAAGGGATGCACCGGACGGGACTGTTACGGGAACGTGGAAAGATTGCCGCCCAATCGTGGCGTTCGGGAACATCGTCTTGAACTCGGTCTCCACCATGTCGGCCGCTTTGGTCGCGCCGTTAGTGCCCATGGAGCGGTCGCCAAGATCGGAAAGTTGGCGCAGGAAGTCGGCTCCGTCAGCAAAAGCAGGGGAGGCCATCGCCAGCAGGGCGAGGACAAGAAAAAGTGTGCGCAGGCCGTGTCTGACCATGAGCTAGGCCCTCTCCTCACCGTTTTTCTGTCCGGTGAGCTTTTCACCGATGCCGCCGATGGTGATGTCGAGTTCTTCGCGCTTTTCCACGCGGTCCACAGCGCCGTCACGCACCCAGACCACACGGTCGGATACGTTGAGCATCTTGTAGTCATGGGTGGCAGAAATGACGGTCACGCCACGCTCGGTAGAGAGCATCTGCAACAATTCAATGATCTCCTCGCCCGTTGTCAGATCGAGGTTGCCAGTCGGTTCATCAGCCAGAATAATGGCTGGATCATTGGCAAGGGAACGGGCCACGGCCACACGCTGCTGCTGGCCGCCGGAGAGTTCCAGCGGCTTGTGCTGGAAGCGATCGCCAAGACCTACGAGGGTGAGGAGCTCGATGCCCTTGTCCTGTGCATCGTCCGCATTCATGCCCGCGAATGTCATGGGCAGGGTCACGTTCTCAAGAGCGGTCATGACCGGGATGAGATTGAAGGTCTGAAAAATGTAGCCGATCTTGCGATTGCGCAGCCACGCCAGTTCATAGGCATCGAGCTGGGAAATATCCACTTCGTCGATGAACACCTTGCCATCAGTTGGCTTGTCCAACCCGCCGATCATGTTGAACAGCGTGGATTTACCTGACCCGGATGGTCCCATGATGGAGATGTATTCACCGGAGTAGATTTCCAGATCAACACCCTTGAGCGCCTGCAATTTCTGCTTACCCATGGTGAACGTTTTAGTCACGCCGATAACGCGAACAATAGTACGTCTTTCTTCGCTCATAAATATATCCTTAGTATTCCGACCGGATGGCGTTGATCGGTTCCATTCGGGCAGCGAGAAGTGCGGGGTAGAGAACGCCCACGAGGCTGAGTATACATCCGGCCAACGTTGCCATGCCGACTGAACTGAACATGGAGAGCAGGGAGAGGTCTCCCAGCGCGCCGAATCCAAAACGGAGTCCTCCGGCCAGCAGGGAGAAGAGGCAACCAACGGTCGCGCCGATAGTCGCGCCGAGCAAACCCTGCATGCCCGCTTCCAGCACAAATAATTTGAGGATCATGGAATCAAGTGCGCCGAGGCATTTCATAACGCCGATCTCGGAAAATCGTTCGGTGACGGACATAAGCTGCGCATTGATGATGCCGACAGTGCAGACCATGAGCGAGAGGATGACGATCCATCGTTCCTTGGCCGACATGGACACCACTCCTTCGGTGAGGTTGACGTCATACCCGGCCAGCGAGAGCGCCTGGGCCGCATCTTTGCCGCCGTTTTTGAGCAACCCTGTCGCGATATCGAGATTGACCAGCACGAACGCAAGAAAAGACACCGCCAGCACAAGGCTGGACACGGTAATCATGGACCGGAAAAACCGGACCTTGATACTCTGGAAGCTGATCTCCAACGATTTTGCAAACGACAGGGTGATAAGTCTGTCTATTCGTCCATCAGG
>JAFLJT010000111.1 GCA_022712855.1 Pseudodesulfovibrio sp.
AGGATTGATATCCGAGAGTTTGTAAATGAAGTGCCTATGAAGCAAAAGGAACTGATCTTCCAGCAACCCAGCAAGGTAGAGATAAAAAGAAATGACCTCTTCAGCCATCTCCAGCCCCGATGCAAACGGCCTGTTCTCGAAAAATTGCTCAAATTGGACGATGATCTCGTCGCGAGCCCCCTTAAGAACGGACAGAAGCAGGTTTTCCTTGCTCTTGTAATGGTAAAAAATCGTTCCCTCAGCCACCCCCGTCAGTCGCGACAACTCCTGCACCGATGTTCCCACAAACCCATTGTTTGCGAACAGCACCGTGGCAACCTTGAGTATTGCTTCTTTCTTTTTCATACGCTTCATACATTTTCCAAAAACCGAGCGTTCACTCAGTTTTGTGTTTCTAGTCTCTAATTCACTGCAAAGTCAAAGAAAACGCCAAAACTGAGCGTGCGCTCAGTTTTGGCGTTAATCAACAAATATTATTGAAAAAAGAAAATTTGGATGAACTGCCAGTTCAAAAAAAATAGATTTTTTCTGTCAGGCAACGGCTAAGGAAGAGAATTCGGCACACCTACTCTTCGTACACATGCTTCGTAACATACGGTCAGAACAGGATAAAGCTTGATTTTATCTCGTCATATTTGAAGCGAAGTTATTCTGAGCTTCTTTGGGTGAGTACCCGAAGTACCGCTTGAATTCGCGGCTGAACTGCGACGAGCTTTCATACCCGACCATGTGGGCCGTGACGTTTGCCTGTAATCCCTGATTCACCAGAAGCATCCGGGCTTTGTCCAGGCGGACCCGCTTGACGTATTGCAGTGGGGAGTAGGAAGTGACTGCCTTGAAGTGTTCATGAAACGAACGAACGCTCATATTTACCCTGGCAGCCAACTCGGCGACATCAAGAGATGCGGCGTAGTCGTCATGCATACTCCGCAAAATAGAAGCTATGTTGGCGTAAGCGCTTTCGCCGCGAGCGGCTGAGGCGAGGATATGCCCATTCTTTCCCATGAGCGCCCGATAATAAATTTCGCGGATTGTTTGCAGTCCAAGGACCTCGGCTTCCCCTTTGACCTTCAGGGAATGCAACAGGCGCAAGGTCGGCTCCATGATTTCGTCGGTCAGCAGTTCCAGATACGCACCGGACTGGGGCGCCAGAGACACACTGGCCTCGGAGAACTCACTCCCGATCTGGTCAATTATCTCCTGCAAAACCACATAATCGATGGAAATGGTGATGCCGAAAAACGGATCATCCTTGGTCGCAACGGTATCACATTCAAGGGGAACGATGGTCGGGACCACTAGAAAATGGCTAGGGTCGTAAGTCAGCGTTTTATCACTGAGGCTGACATCCTTGCTTCCCTGAACGACCATGCAGATACATTGATCGTACACAATAGGAAGATTGGGATAGTCATTTTCTGCCCGAAACACGCTCACCTCGGGCAAATAGGTATCCGTATACCCATCCACAGGCGTCATTTCGCTCACAGCTTTTACAATTTCTTGTATCATATCAGTGCCTTTCACTTTTCCCAGCGATTCTTATATGCGACGTTGTCCTGCAACAGCTTTCTCCCAAACATTGTACGACTGAAAAGCCAAGCCACCACAGTTCGCACGAATAGGCAACCCTTCCGCAGGAACTGGTATTCAAGAAGGTGTTTTCTCCCGCCATACTCTATACTGTAATAATGGACTAACTCACTGCCCACTTGTAGAATGTAACCAAGGTCGACTATACGGCTTTGCTCTCATCCTGTCATTCTCCAGTAAGGCACATATATAATTCCCGAGAGGAAATCATGAACGTATTACGCATCAATGTGACAACAGGCTCAATTGTTGAGGAGCCGACTCCTGAACGGTATTCCGGACTGGGCGGGCGCGGGCTGACATCGGCCATAATCAGCGACCTTGTCCCTGCTGATTGTGATCCGCTGGGCGAGGATAATCTTCTGATCTTCGCCCCCGGCCTCCTGAGCGGCACCCCCCTTGCCAATTCCGGACGGCTCTCCATCGGAGCCAAAAGCCCGCTCACAGGCGGCATCAAGGAAAGCAACGTCGGTGGGACCATGGCCACGGCACTGGCCCGTCACGGCATCAGCGCAGTCATCGTCACAGGCAAAGCTCAAGAAGGCGCGCTCTATCATCTGGTCATAAACTCCGACGGCAAGGCTTCTCTGATTCCCTGTCCCGAGTCCCGAGGAGTGCGGAACTACGCTCTGGCCGAACAGTTGCTCGAAACGTACGGAGAAAAAAACGCCATTTCATCCATCGGCCCGGCTGGCGAAATGATGCTGGCGAGCGCCTCCATCCAGACCACTGACCCCAGCGGCACACCGAGCCGAGCAGCAGGTCGAGGCGGGCTCGGCGCGGTCATGGGATCAAAGGGATTGAAAGCACTGGTCGTGTCCAAGGAAGGCGGAACAACACAATCCATGACAGACCCGGATACCTTCAAAGAGGCATCCAAACGATTCGCCTCGGCCATCACCAAAGATGGTTGGAGCGGACAAGTTCTGCCGCAGTTCGGAACGGCAAGCATCATTGCCAGCACCAATGCCTCCGGCGCACTGCCCACACGCAATGCCAGCCAAGGCAGCTTCGATGGCACAGACAAAATTGACGGCGACACCATGGCCGCAACCATTCGGAGGCGTGGAGGAAAGACCACCCACAAGGGATGCAGCCAATGTGTCATCAACTGCTCCAACGTCTATGTTGATGAGGGTGGAAAACCCATCACTTCCGCGCTGGAATACGAAACCATGTGGGCCATGGGACCGATGATCTGCAACGACGACCTCGACGCCATCGCCCGACTCGATTTTCTTTGTGACGACATTGGCCTCGACACCATGAACACAGGGACGGCCATAGCCGTTGTCATGGATGCCAAGTATATTGATTTCGGCGATGCACAAGCCGCCATTGCGCTGGTGGAAAGCATCGCGGAAGATACAGAAATGGGACGGCTCATTGGCGAAGGCCCCAACGCTGTGGGTGAAAAGCTGGGCCACACCAGAATCCCCACGGTCAAAGGCCAGAGTATCGCAGGCTACGACCCGCGTGCCATGCCGGGCATGGGCGTCACCTACGCCACCTCCCCCATGGGTGCGGATCACACCGCTGGTTTTGTCGGCGGCGCAAAAGGCCCCACGGAAATGCTGACCAATATATCAAAGTCTTCACAGGCCCACGCTGCCGCACTGGACTGCACCGGCGTCTGCATGTTCGCCCAATCCGGCGGGCTGGACACCATTTTTACGGCCATCACGGCCCTGACAGGAAAGCCGTTCGGCAACAATGAATGGCAAAAACTCGGCACCAACTGCCTTGCAGCCGAGGTGGACTTCAACCACCGGGCCGGGCTGACTGACAAAGATGACCAGTTGCCCGCCATGTTCCATGAAGAGGCTCTTGCGCCTTTCCACGAAGCAGTGCCGTATGCAGAAACTGACCTGCATGGTACCTTTGCAGCACTCAAACAGACTGACGGAAAATAGAGAATGAAACCGATCGAACCATACGAAGGCTTTGAACAAGGCCCCATCCGTCCGCCGAGCGAAGCGGGCAGCCTGCTCCTGCGGTTGACGCGCAACTGCCCGTGGAACCACTGCACCTTTTGTGGTCTGTACAAAGGGACAAAGTTCACCATGCGTCCGGTGGAGCACGTGTTACAGGATATCGACACTGTGCATCAGGCGGTGGAAGCCATTCTGAATGCGCAAAAAACCAGCGGCCGCATTACGTTCAGCACCTTTACAGGGATATTCAAAAACGACGAGATCGATCGGCAGGCCGTGCATGCTGCCCAGAACTTCATCTCCCACGGCATGCAATCCATCTTCTTGCAGGATGGCAATAGCCTGATCATGAAACCGGACGACCTCGTCAGGATCCTGGAGCATATCAGAGTCGCCTTTCCGAAAGTGGAACGCATCACGTCCTACGCCCGTTCACAAAGCATTACGAAGATCAGCGACGAAGACCTTCTGCGCATTGCCAACGCTGGCCTGAACCGTATTCATATTGGCATGGAATCCGGCTCGGACACCGTGCTGAAAAAGGTAAAAAAAGGCGTGACCAAAGCGGAACAGATTCTGGCAGGACAAAAGATAAAACGGGCCGGGATGGAACTGTCCGAATACTTCATGCCCGGGCTGGGCGGCAGCGAGTTGTCCCTTGAAAACGCTCAGGAAACAGCGGAATCAATCAATCAAATCAACCCGGATTTCATCAGGTTGCGCTCTCTGGCCCTGCCGGATTCCACCCCCCTTGCCCAACAACACAAGGCCGGGGAATTCGAAAGAATGGGCGATGTAGCCACTGCGCAGGAGCTGCTTTTCTTTCTGGAATCACTGGAAGGCATCACCAGCACAATCAAGAGCGATCACGTTCTGAATCTCTTTTCCGAAGTGGAAGGCACACTTCCGCAGGACAAGGACACGATGACCGCCCCCATCCGTGAGTTCCTGCAACTCTCCCCGCATGATCAGATGATCTACTGTGTTGGCAGACGCACCCACTGCATGTCTCGTCTGTCCGACCTCAATGACCCCGCACGACGCAGCTATGCGGAACGCACCTGCGCCGACCTCGGCGTGACCATCGAAAACATGGATGAAATAATCGGCGACCTCATGAAGCGGTTCATCTAGAATCCATTTCAAATCATTGTAAAGCCCCACTGAGACATCTCTCTCAGTGGGGCTTTTTACTTGGATTTACAAGAGAGAATTGGGAGGGAGGCTGTCTTTGGCAGCGATTGAAGAATCGGGTGAAAGCTCAAGACTGAGCAACTTCAGTCGAAGACTCCTTCCATGTCCTGCCGGACGGGCCGACTTTTTGGCTGAGCCGCCACAAAAAGTAGCAAAAATGTCGGCCTTTTAAGAACTAGCTTGGCCGCCTCGCATTCGCAGATCAAGAATCTGATCCACCCGGCAGAGGCTCCACCGTCGAAGTGTGGGACGCCCTGCAAATCATAAAGATTGAGGGCCGTCCGAGATCGTGGGGATTGCGTGAAGAAAGCCGCCTCCACCGTGTGGTCAGCTTCTAAGCCTTGCGAATAAGGGCTGAGGGGGGGGGCTTTGAATGTAAAAGTGTTATTATGCCCATGTTAGTTTTCATAACTATGCTAATCAGAAGATATCTTGCTGCCTCGAGGGCTACCATGCTAGCGATATAGACATACCAATCAACACAAAAGCGTGGAGTTGCGTAATGACTATAAGTTCTACGGATAAAGGCACACAGTATGAAATTTTTGTTAAGAATGTTTATCAAGCAATACTAAAAGCGGAACAAATAGGTGCTGTAAAAAACATTCGGGTTGAACACGACATTAAAATTGAAGATAGGTTCGGACTTAAACGCCAAGTTGATGTCTATTGGGAATATTCTCTTGCTGGCGAGTCTCATAGGGTCGGCGTAGAGTGTAGAAACTACAACTCGAAAATCGCAATTGAAAAGATTGATGCTTATGCGACAAAAGTTCAAGACTTAAAACTATCTAAAGGAATCATGGTTTCTACAAAAGGCTTTCAGGCAGGTGCAATCAAAAAAGCTGAGCATCATGGCATATCTTTAATAGAAATGAGAGAAATCGAAGCAGAGGACTTTGAAGGATATCTTCATGAAATAAATATCGAAATAAATATGCTATCTCCAGCTAGAATTCTGAATGTGAAACCAAAAGTGAACCAACAATGGATTGAAAGGACATATGCAGATAGGCCAAAGGGTGAACTTAAAAATATTCAAATGCAAGGTTTAAACACCGAGATATTTATTCACGACAGAGAAAATAATAACACTATTTCCTTATTTGACCTTCAGGGGGATCTGGATTCATTTCAATCAACCCCAGGTGAATATGAACACACCTTTACATACGATAATGCTTTTATCGAGTCGAAGACTGCAACATTCGACATAGACGAAATATGGGTGAAATATGCCGTATTTGAACCAATGAAAGCTGCAATACAAATCGATTTTTTAAAAGAATTTCTGGCTATTATGGCGTATGTAACCGGGGAGAAGAAAAGGATTGGCGTGCTAAAGGATGGGACTCAAAAACATTTTGAGTAAGAGTTCAATAATTAACAACTCTACATCTTACATGCTTTTACTCAACCTACCAATTTGTGAAATGTTAGATCTAAACCGCTGTGTGTTTTTCTTTTCAATTTGGGACAGCGCTCACCAGCCCTTTTTAGCAAGGCTTAGAAGCTGACAAAGGAGTGGAGGCGGCTCCAGTACTGGAACACGCAAGACCATGGACGGCCAACAATTGTATTTATTTGCAGGGCGAGCCACACTCCGACGGTGGAGCCTCCGCTGCTTTGATCAGATTCTTGATCTGCTAAAACTAGGCGGCCAAGCTAGTTCTTAAAGCCGACATTTTTTGGTCCTTTTTTGTGGCGGCCCAGCCAAAAAAGGACCGCCGCCCGCGCAGGGCATGGAAGATTTTGGAGGCTAAGCCTCCAAACTGGCGTTGCTCAGTCTTGAGCTTTCACCCAATTCCTCACCCCGCCGAAGGCGGAACCACCACCCCTCCCTATTACTTCCCGGCTTTCTGCCGAATCCGCTCCGCATTCAACCGCCCATCCATATATTGGGCAAGAGCAGCCACCGCCTGATCCGATGTGCGGAACGTACACAACCCCGCTTCCTTTAAACGATCAACCAGCGGATCATACAACCGCCCGCCGTCAACAACACCAATGACAGGCGTCTCCAGCGTCGGCAACAAATCAGCCAAACGCGCGGCGATTGAGCGCTCGTCCTCCATGTGGAAGTTCGCATTCTCAGGATCGGCTAACGTCCGCATGACTGGAGACATAGGGTCCAGCCCCGCGACGACGGCATCAACTCGCGGTGCTTGCGCCAATATACGGATCGCCTCGGCGTGTACAAAATCATCGGCCCCGGGCGTGATATCGAGCGGGTTGGTCACCGTGATAAGCTGGTTCAACTTATGGTCCATGAACAATCCATTGAGCTTGTCCAAAGTGGAATCAGAAAGCGGTGCAAGTTCCATATGATAATCGTCCGAATGGATAGAATCCGCCATACCCACGGCCTCGAACCCAGCACCGGAAACGGCTGCGAGCCGATTGCCCTGAATAACCTTGTCGTGCAACCGCTCGGCGAGCATGAACAGGTTCTCAAACTGCGTGAACGACTGGGCAACAATGGCCCCGGCCTGACGAACACAGGACTCGCACACCACGTAATCGCCCGCCACTGACGCGGTATGCCCGCTGGTGGCGGTCTGTCCTTCAGGAGTACGGCCCGCCTTGTAAAAAATGACATCCTTACCGGATAAAACGGCTTGGCGGACGGCGCGGCAGAATTCCAAGCCATCCATATCATTAAAACCCTCGGCATAAATGGCGATGACATCCACATCGTCCGAAGCAGCAAACCAACTCACCAGATCGCCGAGCGTCAGGTCAGTCTGATTACCCACTGAGATCATGTAGGCTGGATCAAGTATTGGGCATTGCGACAACCGGGTGAGCATGAAAGCGCCGGACTGAGAAATGAAGGCCGCTCGATGATGTTTGCCGGGCTTAAATTCGGGCAACTTTTCTTCGGGGATAAACCATGTGTCGTAGGAACCGGGCCGGGAAACCACACCCATGCAGTTACCGCCGAGGAAAACCGGACCACCGCCCTTGGCGTGAGCCGTATTGATTTTTGCGATGACCTTACGGGCGCGCTCCTCACTCTCGGCAGTCTCGCCCAACCCGCCGGGGATGAGCATGACCGACTCGGCGCAATCGCACTCGATGAGTTCGTCCACCAACGTGGGCACCTGTGCCGCACTGACGGCCACCACAAACAGATCAAGTTTGATATCCAGCGCAGCCAGACTTTCTACACACCGCACACCATCGATCTCACCGCCTGAAGGACGGATAATAACGATATTTTCGCGATCAAAACCAGCGTCGATGACGTTCTTAAGGATGATACGACCAAAATTCATGCGCTTGGACGAGACACCGACAATGCCGATGGTCTTGGGATGTAAAAGACTCCCGATCTTCTCTACGGGCCTCGGCGCTGGGAGCGAATCGGGCTTGGAAAAACGGCACATGCCATCAAGTGGCACCATGAGATAATCCGCGTAGGCAAAGGGGTTGATCTCCAACTCCTCAATGACAAACGGCGCGTCGGGATTTTCCGGCGAATAGTAGTTCGCCATATCGATGAACGATGAAAAACATTCGATAAGCTGCTCGTCCGTGACGATACGTCGCTGCCCCCGCGTCAGTCCAGCCAGCTTCTTGTACGAAAGCGTCTTGCGGAATAGCTCGAAAAAAGTCTCGCCATCGGTCAATGCGGTGGACGAAGCCACCACAGCCTGTCCTTTTTTAAATCGTTCGGCATACAACTCAGTGTCGGTTCCGCCAAGTCCGGCACCTAACACCATGCCGAATTCACGAGTTCGACGAATTCCGACAATCAATTCGTTGCCGAATGCTTGCGAATCGGGCTCCATGCATTCCACCAGCAAGACGCCCCGAACATCGCGGGTGATGGAGGCAACCAGTGCTTCGCCAGTCTGTCCGGCATACTCATCAGGGGCAGACTTCGGACTGACCTCGATCATGGCCGCGAATTTTTCCGGTACCTCGACGAGCATTCGCCGCCATGCGGAACGGATGGCCTCGGGCGTGTTCTCGACTATGCGAACGCCACCGACTTCGGTTTTATGGACAATGGTCGGCGAGACAATCTTGAGCACCGCCTTGTCACTGGAGAATGTGGCGAGTTCCTCGTCCGTCAACCGCGCCCCGCGTTCGAGCAGGATGGATTTCGGCGGCGTTTCGGCCCCGGAATCGCGCAGCAGGTTGTAGACTTCATATTCGAAAAGTGTGTGGCGGCCATCGGCGTACGCCTGCTCGAAGATGCCGGTGATGGCTCCAAAATCGATGCAGACCTCGACGGTCCCAAAAGCAAAATTTCCGTTGGACATCCATATCCCCTAAAAAAGAGTGTGCGTGAAATGCAAGTAGCTTACGGAACCAACAAGACTGGCGCAAGAGGGTTCACGAAAAAATGCAGAATGACCGACGGTCATTCTGCATTAAGGATGAGCAGAAAGCGCAATTAGAAGAGAGAAAGGATCAAACGAACACTCTCACTCCCCATATTCCCTTCATGGTGGAAGAACTCGAAAAACTCGGAACCGATCACCATAGAGCCCCCCATAAGGGCGACACCAGCTAGAGTGAGCAGCATAATGAGCAGGAAAAATCCGCCGGAAACGAGAATTGCCACCCACGGCACCCAGCCGTTCACGCCGCCGGAATCGCGCAGATACACGCCGTAGCCGTCACCGTGATACGTTTTCAATTCGCTGATCTTGGTATTGGCATGTTTGAAATACAGAGAATTGGCAGCCACCCCCCACCCAATCCAGACGAGCAGATTGAGGTACGGGACCCACAAAGAAACGAAGCAGACCACTGCCCACACATACATTTTGCGATAGAGAAACCACCAGAATGTAAAGAAGAAGGCAGCCCAGTTCCACCCGAGCTGAAACTCGGCCGGATTGGCACTGTATGCATTGAACTTGGGGAGAAATTTGTGGACACTTTTATCGACAAACGCGGCGTAATCTTCATCCGAATGCAACGGTGGCATAATATTCTGGGGCATGGGTTAGTCCTCCATCCATATGAGTAATAATCCCAGACTTTATCGTAACGATGCGCCCAAGGCAACAATGGCGTCGGGCATCAAAAAACCGGAGCATGATAGCATGCTCCGGTCGTTTATTCAGGGGGAAGGACGTGAATTTCTAGAACCGTTCAAATCCTCCGTCATCACTGCCACCCGAGGGCAGCGCTTGGGCGATGGCAGATACCTCTGAGCCTGTACACCCCATGGGATTGCTCGCACTGTGGTCGCCGCAATTAAAGTATTCCATCATCCGACGGAGACCTTCAGCCTGCGAGGCTAACTCTTCGGAGGTCGATGCGACTTCCTCAGAAGCTGCAGCACTGCCTTGCGTCGTTGTTTCCACCTGGCTCACGGCTAAACCGATCTGCTTGATGGCCGCGTCCTGCTCTTCGCAGGTAGCATTGATCTCGCTAATGAGTTCGGAGGTCTTTTCGATCTCCGGGACCAGTTCACTGAGCATCTTCACCGCCTTGTCCGCCACGCTCACCGTGGTAGAGGACAATTCGCTGATTTCGCCAGCAGCTTCACCACTTCGCTCGGCCAACTTGCGAACCTCGGCGGCGACAACGGCAAATCCCTTACCATGTTCACCAGCGCGAGCCGCTTCAATGGCTGCGTTGAGTGCCAGCAGATTCGTCTGACGAGCGATATCTTCAATGATGCCGATCCTATCGGCAATATCCTTCATAGCACCGACGGCCTGCGTCACGGCTCCACCGCTCTCACTCGCCTTTGCAGCGGCTTGAGATGCAATCCGCGCAGTCTCGTGAGAGCTATCGGCATTTCGGCCAATGGAAGACGTCACTTCAATAATAGATGATGATAATTCTTCAATGGAAGCTGCCTGTTCGGTCGTTCCCTGAGACAAGGCTTCCGCCGTGGCCGACATTTCCTGACTACCAGATGCAACGTTCTCGATGGCATCGTTCACACCGTAGACAACGTCGCGTAACTTAATGATCATATCGCCCATGGAACCAAGCATCTGGCCGATTTCGTCCTTGCCAGTCGCTTCGACATCTCGGCTCAGATCGCCATTCGCCATAAGCCGGGATGTCTCAACAGCTATACTGATCGGTCCGGTTATCATACGGGACAAAATCAAACCAAGCACCAGGGCCAGAACCATGGAAACACCAACACCTGCATAAATAGCTATGCTGGATTGCGTCACTTTTTCCTGCATGTATGCATGGGCAATTTCTTCGATTTCAGTAATCTCGCCCATCATCACTTCGCCAAGCTCGTCAGCCGCGCCATCATTTTCGGAAACTTCCGCATAGATGGCCATCAATCGGCGATGGCTATCCATCATGTGCCTAGAAGCAGGCTGGAATACGCCATCATGAATCTGATCAAGATTCTCTGCCATGGCAAGCAAGGCGGAGTTATCAACCTTAACAACAATTTCCCCATCTACGCTCCCACCATTGATCAGGGCTTGGGCATACATATCAAAATCATTCAGCGTGGCTTCAAATTCTTTCAGCAGTTCACTAAATTTTTCATCCGATTCAGCCTGCACAAACTCTTCGAGAACTATACGACTAGAGCTGATGACGGTCTTAATCTCCATAGCCATGTCGGCCCATGAGAGTTCCTTGGACAGGATATCAAAAGCGTCAGCCCCATTATTCAGGCGCTGGTCGACATATTTAAGGGTCTCGACTTCAAAAACTTCACACGCTTCAAGCACGGCAAAATATGCGCCTTCCATGCCGACCATAGCGGCTTCGCGATCGTTTGCGACCTTGAAAGATTCCTGCATGAGGTCATTGACTATTTTCATGCGTGGCTGGAAACCATCGTCGTGCATCCTCTGCACTTTGACCACGGACTTCCGAATGGTAGGATTATCGCTGGCAACAATATGAACATCGCCAGCGTCGGCACCGTTAAGAATGCCGTCGGCAAACAGGTCGAAATCAGCTATGAAAGACTGATGTTCTCCCCAAAATTCTTTGAGATCACCGTCCTTTTCAGCAGATAACATTTCCATGAGCATCTGCATGTCCGACCGGACAGCTATTTTCATCTCCATAGATGCATCCACCACTGAAGAAGATGCAACCATGCTGTCCTTAGATGATTTTACAAAGAGACCCGTTGCGAGAAAAAGCAAAACGATAATCCCAAAACCACCAACAATCTTAGCTCCAACTCGAATATCAGATAACCTCATCAGTACCTCCCAAAAAAATATTTCAGCCAATTATTGTTGCTTCCCCATCTCATGGGAAAAATTTGTTCATCCAATGCAGAATCCACACTATAGAGGGAGGATACCCCAAGCCATTATAATACTAGAATCAGACGGCAACCATTACTAGTTGCTGAACTTTTCCAGTGGCTACCAAGTCAGAACCACCTGTTTATATTCAACTAACATAGACAAACGCGATACGTTATAATCTTTATACCTGCCTATCTTAATAATTGAGAACATGCTTTTCCGCAATTTTTCGCACCGAATCCAGCAAAACAGCAAAAAAAAAGCGCCCGAATACTGACGATATTCGGCGCTTTGGCAAAAAAAGTATCTGTTTGATTATATTAATCGAAATAGGGGGCGGAGAGATATTGGGTAGCTATGGACTGGGTAATACCGTTCTCTTTGATGGCAGACAGGCCCGCGTCAAACGCGTCCCGCAATGCTGAATCGCTGAATGCGACATGGCGTGGAGCTGGTGGAAATATAGGACTAAATATCAGGGGTTGATCGAGGTCTATTGGCAACGGGACTTTGCTTTGTGCCAGCTTCTCACGCCACCAGAGGAAAATTCGTTTATCCGAGACAACAACATCAGCTCGCTGAGAATAGAGCAACCGAACCTGGAGCGACTGATCGGCCAATTCCCAATACCTGTCATTGTTGTTAGCCATGGCCGTAAAGTCCGGCCCCAAATACTTTGCGGCATTGTTAAAACCCAGCACTTCCTTGTCTGCCAGATCCATAATCCTCTTGATATTCAGATTTCGGTCACGCAACGATACGGCATAGTTCTGAAATACCGCCGTAATCTTTGACGCAAAAACTTTCCCTTTAATATCAACGGCCAGATCATAGGCAGCATTGGTGGCAATGCAATCCACTTCCCCCTGCGAAAACGCTAGTGGCAGTCGCAGATTTGGCAAATAGACAAATGTCGCCTTATGCCCTTGCGCCTTGAACGCCTCACGAATGATATCCACCTCCACCCCGCTGTTAGTCTCCTTGATGACATATGGCGGAATAGCAAAACCGATGCCCACCTTTACCTCTTGCGCAGCACACACTGGAGCCATGGACAATGGGGCAACCAGCATAAAAAAGAGGGAAATAAAGGTGATTCTGTAATTCATTCCGCTATCAATACAAGGAAGCAGGCTGTGCGTCTACAAAATCATTACAAAGATTTGGCACTAAATTTTGATCACGCCTTTTGGGGCGTTCACGCACGATTTTCGTCCCCCGGACAAGCATGCGTTGACCCTCCACCTGATTTCCCGTATTTCCAGACCCGGCGGGTCAGAGAATAGTCATCCCGCGCTTTACGACACAACCAACACAGACATATCCATATAAGAAAGGTTCACTCCATGAGTAACACTCCCGACGCACCTGAAAAGGGCAAAGATTTCATCCGGACCATCATCGATGGGGACAACGAGAGCGGCAAATACGAAAACCGCGTTCACACCCGGTTCCCTCCCGAGCCTAACGGGTACCTGCACATCGGACACGCCAAGTCCATCTGTCTGAACTTCGGCGTCGCCCGCGACTACGAAGGCAAGTGCAACCTGCGCTTTGACGACACCAATCCGGTCAAGGAAGATACCGAGTACGTGAATTCCATCAAGGAAGATGTCACATGGCTCGGC
>JAFLJT010000085.1 GCA_022712855.1 Pseudodesulfovibrio sp.
GATCGTTCAGGACGAGGCCGAAGAACGCGGGCCTGCTGATCCGGCTGAAGCCGAGGATGTGTCCGATGAACTCATTGAAATGGTCAAAGCGGCCAAGGGAGTGAGTCTCTAGTGAATATCGCCACCATTTTCGGCATCATCGCGGGCATCGTTGTTCTGTGCGCCGCCACCGTTTCTGCCACTGATTCAGTTTCGGTCTTTATCAACGGCCCCGGCCTCGCCATCGTACTCGGCGGAACCATTGCCTCCACTTTCATCTGTTATCCTTTGCGTGAAGTCATGCGCGTCATGGGGCTGTTCGTCTCTGCTTTCACGGCTGAAGAGCTGCCTATCGAGGATTACATCAAGGATATCGTCAAGATTTCCAAGAACGCAGCCAAGGGCGAAGAGCATCTTGAAAAATCCCTCAAGGGGATGGATAACGAATTTTTACGCGACGGCCTGCAAATGCTCGTGGACGGCTATTCCAAGGATGAACTTGAGGAAATCCTCAATAACCGCATCCAGCAATATCATGATCAAGAGTCCAACGCGGCTGGCATCTACCGCACCATGGCAGCCCTGTCTCCGGCCTTCGGTATCATCGGCACGCTCATTGGGCTTATCGCAATGATGCAGACCATGGGCGACGACATTACCCGTATCGGCCCAGCCATGGCAACGGCGCTGACAACCACGCTGTATGGCGCATTGTTTGCTAACATGCTCTACATGCCTATCGCCACCAAGGTGGAACGGCGTGTGGAAGAGCGCACCATCCTCATGTGTGTCATCCGCGACGGCATCTTGTTCATCAAGGACAAGACTCCCGCGCCCATCGTCACTGACAAGCTCAAGGGCTACCTGCCACCGCGCAAGTGGTCTTCTTTGGGCAAGGGCAAGTAGCGAATAAGGTATGCCTATGCAGATACCTGGCAAGTTCATACCGAAAAAGAAGCCTCGTCCGGCAGATCTGGGCTGGCGTCTGACGCTGGCCGACATGATGACGCTACTGCTCTGCTTTTTTGTACTCATCGTCTCAGTCTCCAAGGTCGATCCACATCGGTACGAAGCCATGTCCGACATCCTGGCAGAGGCCATGCAGGGCAAAGCCGCACCGAGCAAACGCACGGCAGAACATGCCGCCACCCCGGTGGAAAAGAAGACCAAGAACCTCTTTGAGCTGCAACTGGAACTGGCGAAACTCATCGGCAAAGAATCCAAGGCGGTCAATCTCAAGCTGCGCCCCGACGCCGTGGCCATCAACCTGAAGGGCGGCGTTTTCTTCAAACTTGGCAGCGCAGATCTTACCTCCGAAGCCCTGCGAATTCTGGACAAACTCACCGCACCGCTCACTGAGGCGCACTACAAACTGACCATTGAGGGGCATTCCGACAACCTGCCCATCAAGTCCACACAATTCCCCTCCAACTGGGAACTCTCCTCGGCTCGTGCCTCCTCCGTGGCCCGCTATTTCATCGCCCAGGACTTCCCCAAAGACGACATCCGCGTCATGGGCCTGGCCGACACCCAACCGCTGGCCCCCAACGCCACCAAAGCAGGCAAGTCGATCCCCGCCAACCAATCCAAAAACAGAAGGGTGGTTATTCTGGTCCGGCCTATTAAAAAATAGCGTTCACTGAAAATCTTTCAGAATAAAGCCCCTGCACAATGAGTGTAGGGGCTTTTTGTATTCTCTGGCGGATAGAGGTGGCGCTATATTTTATTAGTTCTCTGTGGTAGTGCCAAGCAGACTAAATTACAGCGTATAATTGGAGATTGTTAGAATGAAGAAGTATACTGGCCTGTTGATGCTCGTGAGTCTTTCCCTTCTATGCTTTGGCTGTAACTCGGCTCTGAAAAATCCTGTCCTGACTGACATTGCCAATCCTGCGCATGGCTCTTCGTATGTGACCAGTGTTGAAGGAGAGAGGATGGTCGTCAATGGTGAAGCCCGTTTGCGGGATATATCGCCCGATGGTCGTTATATTGCTTTCGTGGATTCGCGTTGGCATGGGCAGCTACTCGATCTTAAAACGGGTCGGCAAATTCCCATCAAAACTCATGGGAAGGCCACTTTTCCTCCGTTGACCAAAGCCATGGCTTTTTCTCCGGACGGGAGATTTTTGGCAGTGTGTGCGGGAGGAACTGCTGTTATTTTTGATGTGCGACGGGGCAATGTTATACGTAAAGTCGAGAGTACAAGAGAGTTTTTTGATTTAGACTTCTCTTCTGACAGCAAATATTTGGGCGTACAGACGTATTCGACTATTAAAGTTGTGGATATTGAAACAGGATCTGTGAAGTTTGAGCAAACCCATATGGATGGGATCAGGAGTGTTGGTTTTTTGCCTGAAGCTTCTCATTTGGGATTTGTTGAGGGGAGCAGGAGCGTCACAACTGATGATGTTTACAAGGTGTATGACTTTTCAACTGGAAAGCTCGTAAAAGAGTATGTTGCTGAAGGCCATCGAATAGGGGTGCTCAAGGTTAGCCCGGACAATAAGTCTCTTGCATTCAGGTTGATCGATAGGGGGGATAATGCAGCTCAGAACGTTGCTGTCCTGGAGATTGAGACTCTGTCGACAATAGCTTCATTGACGCCGCAACCGATAAGGACCTTTCCTGCCGTAACTGATGACTTCTCGTTGATTGCTCTCTGCAATGACGCTCATGAGATAATAGTCTACGATATATCGAGTGGCGCTGTTCTCTGCAAACTGAAAGGGCAAGCATGGCCGCGAGCGCTTGCTTTTTCCTCGGATAACCGCATCCTTGCGATTGGGCTCCAATCACTGGGCATGGCAAGTCAAAGTGGTGCAATCGTGTTCTACGATCTGGTAGAAAAACGAATCGTGTATTCAGCGTTAACCCAAGGCGGTATTTATGATATCGTATTTGGGCCTGAAGAAAATGTGGCGATAGTGTCGGCAAGTGACGGAATACGGTTCGTTTCCATAGCATCGTTCGAATAAAGAGATTTTAGTGAGTTTTTAAACTCAAGGGTTGGGGGCATTGTTCCTAGTTCAAACAGCCAACCAAAAGGACCGCATTCCTCAGAATGCGGTCCCTTTCTTCTATCCACCACCATCTCTTGACGCTCCTCCCCTCCTCCCATAGTCTCTTTCCCATGAAACGAAGCGAAATTAATGCACTCATCCGTGATGCCAAGGACTTTTATGAATCCTTTCTGTTCAAGCTGCCGCCGTGGGCTTTTTGGGGGGTAGATGACTGGAAGGGGAGAGGCGATACCGAAGTTGTTCAGAATCAGCTGGGTTGGGATTTGACCGACTATGGTGCTGGTGAATTCGAGAAGCGCGGGCTGATTCTGTTCACCATACGGAACGGAAACCTAGCTACCGGGCATCCGAAAAAATATGCGGAAAAGATCATGATCATCCGCGAGAATCAGATTTGCCCCATGCATTTTCATTGGGCGAAGACCGAAGACATCATCAATCGCGGTGGCGGTAATCTCGTCATCGAATTGTACGGTTCCACCCCGGACGAAGAGCTGAGTGACGAGCCGCTGGCTGTCCTCGTGGACGGCATTCCGCGTACAGTTCAGCCCGGCGGTACAGTTGTACTCACGCCCGGAGAATCCATCTTTCTTGAGCAGGGTATGTACCACCGCTTTTATGGCGAGGAAGGCAAGGGTAAAGTCCTTGTCGGTGAAGTTTCAGCGGTCAACGACGACAATGCCGACAACCGCTTTCACTCCCCGCAAGCGCGGTTTCCTGAGATCGAAGAGGACGAGCCGCCGTTGCACCTTTTGTGCACAGACTATCCCAACTACATCTAAAACAAAGGGTGCCCGGAAACGAGCACCCTTTTTCATTGGTCTATGGAAAGTCGCACAGTTTTGATCATTCCTCTGACGTCTCTTTAAATTCCCAGCCAAAGAACATGCGGGCGACCTTTTCTCTGCCGACCACACGCACCAGTTCCCGTAGTGATGAAAAGACAAAAAGCAGTACAGA
The DNA here is from genome assembly GCA_022712855.1 of Pseudodesulfovibrio sp. Classification (GTDB taxonomy): domain Bacteria; phylum Desulfobacterota; class Desulfovibrionia; order Desulfovibrionales; family Desulfovibrionaceae; genus Pseudodesulfovibrio. The sequence continues at coordinate 3,960 of JAFLJT010000085.1, forward strand.
CAACCACAATTGGACAATGAGGAAGTAAGACCAATTGATGTCGTCCAAGATATGGGCGTTGGCCTGGGCGAGACTGCCGTACTTGAAGGCCAAGGGGATGAGATGTTCCAGGTACCGCACAAGCAAGGCACAAATGACATACCCACAAGTTTTCCAGACAATGTTGTAGATGAGCGGCTTGTCCGGAAATTTGTTGATAAACGGAATCTTATCCATGATCAGGACAACTTTGGCAACCAGCAGCGCTCCAACGAGTGCCAAGGAAATGTCAAAGTAGGGAATCCCATACTGCTTCACGACCATGGCCTTGGTAAGAATGAGCAGGTTGAATGCGATAAAGAAGAACACTGTGGCGGGTATGGTCTTAAGAAGTTCATGTTTGATGAAGGCGAAGGTTTTATTCATGGGCAACTCCCGGATTTCAAAAATGATATAAATGACTCCATATCTGTACATGATCTCACCAAAAACACCAAAGGGAAGCGCGACATATTCAGGCAGCCATGGAGCCATCCCGGTTGACACGCGTCACACTCGTTGTACCATGCCGTCATGATGACTCTGATGCTTCTCCTCCTATTCGCTGTCGCCGTGGTGTGGCCGCTGGCTCGCTATGCAGCCTCCCTTGTCTCCAATTATCGGGCCGGATTCCTCGGCCAAATCAGCGGCCAGTCAGGTGGTCTAGTCTGGCCCGTTTGTCGTGGTATACTCACGGCTCTAATGGCCGAAGTTGTCGCTGTACTGTTCTACCCGTTCGGCTGGTTTCGGAAGTTCAGACATGAAGGAAGCGGTACCCCGATAGTCATGGTGCACGGCCTTTTTCATAATGCCTCAGCGTGGACAATCATGATGCGTCGCCTCGAACGGGCAGGGTTTGAGAATCTGCGCACCTATCAGTACAATTCTTTTAGCAAAAATTTTGACCAAGCTGTGGCCGGATTGGAACAGACTCTGGATCGGGTCTTCGCGACACATCCCGAAGGTAAGGTCATCCTCATGGGGCACAGCCTCGGCGGATTGGTCTGTCGGGCCGTAGCAGGTAACCCTCGATACAAAGACCATATCGCCGGACTTGTCGCCCTCGGCACGCCGCACAATGGATCAGAACTGGCATGGCTAGGCGGCAACAGAATGTCACGCGGTCTGATCCCGAACCGTGGAATCCCCAAGGCCGTCGCCGCTCTCCCTGACCATGACTGCCCAAAACTCGCCATCTACACGCTGCTGGATGATTTCGTCTTCCCACTCAACATGCTGCAACCAAAACGAAAAAGCTGGGTCGAAATCATATGTTCCCCCATGGCCCACGTCTGGATGCTCTACTCAAAAGAAACAACCATTCTAGTCATCAAGTTTTTGCGCAAGCTGTAAAATTGGCCCAGCTTTCCCATCCTCTCTCCATTCCTAAGACTTCACCCACGGTTTGAGCCGAAAAAAGCGGCGTGCACCGTCCCGTAAAAAAGGACACTGTACGAACCGCTTTTTTCGGCTCAAACCGTTAACCGGCACGGCAGGAACAAAGCCTCTGCGTCCCTGCACCTTTGCCCGAAGGGCAGACAAAAAGTTTAGGAGATTCTTAAGAACCCTTTTCTCAAAGGGTTCTTAAGCCGCCGGAGGCACCCCCGGTAGGGTCGCCGAAGGCATTCTTATCCCAAACTAGTCGTTAGTCTTTGTGATGTATTCCAAAAATTCGTCGATGCGTATGGGCTTGCTGTAGTAGCCTTGAAGGTCTTTGCTCTGAAGGAATCGGAATCGGAATCGGGCATGGTTTGCCGATGGAGCTAAGGAAATGACAAGGGCCTCTGTCGAGGCCCTTGTTGTTTTATCCTAAGAGTTCTTCAATCTTCGCCTTGAGCGTGTCTGGCTTGAATGGCTTGGTCACGAATGCCGTGACGCCCGCCTTTTCGGCCATCTCCTGTTGCGCTGATTCAGATTCGGTGGTGACCATGATGATGGGGACATCTTCGAATCCGGGAGTATTTCGCAGCTTGCCGACCAGCTCCATGCCGTCCATGACAGGCATGTTCATGTCGGTGATGACGATGTCGAATTCTTCACCCTGTTCAACGTAGTCGTAGGCTTCTTCGCCATTGGTGGCCATGAATGTCTCAAAGCCGAGATCCGTGAGGATTGCGCGGTGCATGGCGCACATGGAACGAGAGTCGTCTGCGGCCAGCGCCTTGCGAGTTCCGGTGGACAATGTGGGCAGGCGGGCTATGTCATTCTCTGCACGGCCTCCACCTATGTCGGTGAGGACTGCTCGGAATTCTTCGTGAATTTCGGGGTCGCGCGATTCAGCCAGTGCATCGATAAGGGCGTCGCCCGCACCGGCGTTTTCGTACAATGCGTCAAAGATGCCTGTGGCCTTGGTTGCGATGACCGCCTTGGCGAGTCGGTCGCTCTGATCATCTGCTTTGACGATAAGATCGGTCAGTGAGGAAATCATACCGGGGTTAACGTGCTTCTCCAGCCCGCCGATGACTGCCATGAGCGTGAGTTCTTCAGTCTCGCTGAGTCCATCAACCAGACAGATGATGCCTTTCATGGTGCCGATACGGCCCAGGGCCTCAAAGACGGCGTAGCGGACATTGGGATCCTCGGCCATGCCTTTGTCGAAAGCGGCTACGAGGCCATCGGCCCCGGAGCGGTCGCCCACGAAACCAAGGACGTTGGCAGCGAGAATTCTGTTATCCGTGTCGCCCGATTCAAAGGCGGTGAAGAGCATGGGAACAGTGGGTGCGCCAATGGTGATGAGCGCGTCGGTAATGATACGGCGAACCGTGGGGTTCTTGTGGTGCAGTTTCTCCACCAGGAAACCGATGGTTTCATCCTGCGCAAAGGAGGCCAGCGCTTCAACCGCCTTCCAGGTGGTGATGTCACAGACCTCAAAACGGTCCGGGGCTTCACTTTCAGCGAGCATACCTTTGAAATACTGTATGGAATCCTGATCTTTCAGTTTGCCCAGTGCTTCGATGCAGGAGGACTTGATGAAGGGATCTTCATGATCGAGGTATTTACGGAAGGTGGGCGTGGCCGAGGTGTCGGCAATGCGGGCCAGGGAGGTGAGTATCTCCATGAGCCTGTCCGGGTCCGCTTCGGTTTCGGCAATGTTGATCAATGGACCGGCTGCACGAGCAAAGGCGTGTTCGCCTGCCACACGGATACACAAGATGCGGTATCCGGGATGATCGTCCGTCAAGCCTTCTATTACCTTGTTCTCGTTGCTCGATAAAACAGCATTGAGTGCGTTGACCACCATGTAGTCGATGGATGTGTCGCCGACCGGTGTTTTGAGCAACTCAACCAGTCCCGGCAGCGTTTCGGGGTCTTTGCTGCCGGAGATCTCATTGAGGATCGTTATTTGATCAAGAAATTCTTTTTCTCGAAAGCCGTCTAGTGTCGCCATGTCTTCTCCACGCGGTTGCAGTACGTCTGATGTCTACTCGAAGCAGAATTCGATGGTGAAGTCGCCATCTGGAGTCGTGAAGGGAATAGCCATGATCGGTGCTTTTGCCATGTGGGAGATGGTGTGACCGTCGCCCATGACAACTGTGGGGGTGGACCCTTGAAAGACAAGGCCCTTTTCTGCGAGGCCTGCGCGGGCCTGACCTGAGATCATGTTTGTCAGTTCGCCAACTGCGTCCTTGACGTCCGTCATGATGTCGTCAATTTCGTCACCAAGCATGTTTTTAACGATGGCTACAGCACATCCTCGGGAAAAGGATAATGAGACACTGCCATTTTTATCACCGGTCACGCCAACCAGGCCAGTGACGTCTCCGGCGGCAACATTGTTCTTTTTGACGTATGGTTTACCAACCGTTGGCTTGACGAAAGCCATGGTTGAAATAACGTCGACTGCTGCTTTTATAAAAGGTTTTGCCAGTTCAACATTCATATTTATCTCCTTGAAAACTCGTGGTCTTTATCGAACATACTCGCGTAGTCTCTGGAATATGCCTGAATACAACAAATATTGTTATTATTATTTCCCAAAGACACACCTGAAAGGTACAGCCTCTGTGATCTAAATACGTAGCGGCTTCGCGAAGACGGGTCAAGTCGTGTATATTATAAATATCGGTTTGTTGTGATATTTTTTCTTGCTGCCATTGAGCATAAGGCATAGAGCGGGGCAAGGTACACCAATGGAGAGTACTGCATAATTGTCCTCTGGCGTCGTTGCTTCAAAAAATCAAACCCTAACGTACAGGAAGTACGCGTCGGTCTTGATTTTTTTCGCGCCTACCCAGAGAACAATTCTACAGCACTCTCAAGAATTGTATAGTGTACAGCTGCATATGTTCGCATAACAATCTAATATTTAATCAAAAACACTCAAAGCGCATGTCTTGTGTGATTTTTCCGCGCAGTGATCATCAATGACTGATAAAATAAGCCCATCCGAACCATTCAAGACAGCTCTGCCCGCAGTGCTGTTTGTCACCTCCATTTTTTTCTGTAATTTCCTCTCCCGAGTGGTGCTTGCGCCGCTGATGCCAATGATCCAGGACGATCTTGGGTTTACCCATGCTGGCGCAGGGCATCTTTTCCTGGCTCTGGCCGTGGGTAACGCTATCGGTCTGCTGCTCTCCGGTTTCATTTCCCGCTCCATGTACCACCGCAAAACCGTGGGTATTTCCGCCGTGCTGGTGGGTGTGCTCGCTCTCATGGCTCCCCTGGCCGGAGATTATGCCTCATTCATGGGGGCGATCCTCGCCCTGGGTATCGCCGTGGGAATCTATCTGCCTTCAGGCATTGCCACCGTGACTTCTCTGGTGCGCAAGGATGATTGGGGCAAGACCATGGCCGTGCATGAATTGGCCCCCAACATTTCGTACGTGACGGCCCCATTGCTGGCCGAAGGCGTGCTGCTCTTTTTTGATTGGCGCGCCGCTTTGTCTCTGCTCGGCGTGGCCCAGATTTGTCTCGGTCTGTGGTTCATCAAATCAGGTCGTGGCGGAGAATTTCCCGGCGTGGTCCCCGGTCCGAAAATGGTCGGGCAGATCGTGAGGCGGCCCATCTTCTGGTTGCTGGTGCTCATGTTCAGCCTGGCGGTTGGCGCGTCTATTGGTCCATATACCATGATACCACTCTACTTGGTGGACGCCCATGGCTATACCCGGGCGGAGGCCAATCATCTTTTGGCCGTGTCTCGGGTCATGGCGTGCTTCGCCCCGTTTATTGCGGGTTGGATCACTGACAAGTGGGGCGCAAAACCCGCAATTTTCCTCTATCTCACCCTGACGGGTACGGCGCTGATTTTCCTTGGTATGGCCACGGGCAAACTTCTCGTTTCCATGGTCCTCATGCAGCCAGTGTTTTCGGTCTTCTTGTTCGCCCCCGGCTTCACCATGCTCTCCATGGCCTTTCCGCCCGAGCAGCGTAGCGTGACCGTGGCGCTCATGGGCCCGCTCAATGCGCTTATCGGTCTCGGCTTATTCCCTACCTTTCTCGGCCACATGGGCGACGCCGGAATGTTCGGCACCGGGTTCATGATCCAAGGTTGCCTGTTGCTGGCCGCACTCTTCTTTTTGCCCATTCTCCCCAAAGGAAGAGCTGACCAACAGTAAGGCGCTCTCTCGTCCATTTTCTTGCAACTGCCCGAGAGAGACGGTAAGCCCTTCCTTGGATATCCAATCCAAGGAGATGAAAGATATGGTGCAGAGTGCATTCGGTTTGCTGGCGTTGGTGGCATTGGCGTGGTTGATCAGTGAAAAACGGCGTGACGTCAGTCTTGTCACTATTGTTGTGGGGCTATCGCTCCAAATGGCATTGGCGCTGCTCATGCTCAAGGTGCCATTTTTCGAGCGGCTTTTCCTTGGTCTCAATGACGTGGCTCTGGCTATCGAAAAAGCAACCATGGCCGGCACGAGTTTCGTCTTTGGTTACCTCGGCGGTGGCCCGCTGCCTTTTACGGAACCATACCCGGGCGCAGCGTTCATCCTTGCGTTTCGCGCGCTCCCCATTATCCTCGTTATGTCTGTCATCTCCGCCGTTCTCTATTATTGGAGAATACTCCCGCTCATAGTGAACGCATTTTCCTACTGTCTCGAAAAGACCATGAAGATAGGTGGCGCACTCGGTGTCGGCGCTGCGTCCAACATCTTCATCGGCATGGTCGAGGCCCCGTTGGTTATCAAGCCGTATCTTTCCAAAATGACCCGGAGTGAACTGTTCACGCTCATGACCTGCGGCATGGCGACCATCGCCGGGACCATGCTCGTTCTTTATGCAAGCATCCTGTCCACAGTCATTCCCAATGCCATGGGCCAGATTCTCGCTGCCTCGATTATTTCCGCTCCTGCCGCCATTCTCATATCGCGCATCATGGTCCCGGAAACCGAGGCGACCACCAAAGGCGGTGCCACGCCACCCAGAGAGGCCGGGTCCACCATGGATGCCGTGACCCACGGCACCACCGACGGCATTAAAATTTTGCTCAATGTTGTCGCCATGCTCGTCGTGCTCCTCGCGCTCGTCTCGCTCATCAATTCCGGTCTTGGTTTTCTGCCCGACGTCCTTGATGCCCCGCTCACCCTGCAACGTATGCTCGGTTGGGTCATGGCTCCCATCGTCTGGCTTATCGGTATCCCGTGGTCCGAAGCCCATGTGGCTGGTTCACTCATGGGCACCAAGACCATTCTCAATGAATTTATCGCCTACCTCGATCTGACCAAACTTGAGCCGGGCCAACTCTCCGAGCGCAGTCGCATCATCATGACCTACGCGCTCTGTGGTTTCGCCAACTTCGGCAGTCTCGGTATTATGATCGGCGGCCTCAGTGTCATGGCCCCGGAACGGCGCGATGATATCGTCAGCCTCGGGATTAAATCTATTGTGTCCGGCACGCTGGCAACGCTCATGACCGGAGCCATCGTCGGCATTATTATATAGGATGGATCAATGACCCAAGCGACTCTGTTTTCACCATCGGGCTATACGCATATCGAAATCGCGGGCGTGGACGAAGCCGGGCGCGGCTGTCTGGCCGGGCCAGTGGTGGCTGGTGCGTGCATCCTGCCGGAGGAGTACGACCTGCCGGGTATGACGGATTCCAAACAACTGTCCGCCAAGAAGCGGGAGATGCTCTACGACATGATCCGCGAGCAGGCCGTGACCTGGGCCATTGGCGTGGCGTGGGCGCCGGAAATTGATCAGATCAATATCCTTGAGGCGACCTATCAGGCCATGGGACGGGCCGTGCGGGGATTAAAAACAGCACCGAAATTTTTGCAGATAGATGGCAACAAGACCATTCCACCCTATGCGTTGAAAGTGGACATTGCTCAGGAATATGTCATCAAGGGGGATGGGAAGATCCCGGCCATCTCAGCGGCCTCTATCATGGCCAAGACCTTCCGCGATCGACTCATGGTCAAGCTCGCCAAGCGTTACCCCGGCTACGGTATTTCGCAACACATGGGCTACGGAACCAAAGCGCATATGGATGCCATCAAGAAGCTTGGCCCATGTCCGCAGCACCGCCTCACCTTTGGTGGCGTGAAGTCGGAAGTGAAAGAACAGAAACAGGGCAGCCTTTTCTAGCTCTGCACAGGGCTGTTACATGTCTAGGAGGATGCAAGAATGATCACGTTATCCATAGTCATACCCAACTACAATTATGGGCGATTCGCCAACCGCTTTTTCGGTTCTCTTGGCGCGCAGACCATGGCGCTGGATACGGTGGAAATTATTTTTGTCGATGACGGAAGCAGTGACAACTCACTTGAACAGGCCCATGCATGGGCGCAGCGATTGTCCTGTTCGCGCTTCGAAATACTCACGCCAGCCCGGTGCGGCAAGCCCGGCCTTGTGCGAAATGTCGGCCTTGAGTCGGCCACTGGTGAACTGTTGCTCTGCCTCGACCCGGACGACACGTTGCACCCGGAATATCTCGCAACTTGTGTGAGGGCCTTGGAAGACAATCCCGATGTGGACCTTGTTTACACTGACTATTGTGAGCAGAGCACGGAGGGGCTGCGAGAGATCGAACTTCCCGCTTTCAATCTGGGGCATTTACGTACCCAGAACACGATTCCACCCGCCGCCATGTATCGGCGTGCGCTCTGGGATGGCGGGGTACGTTACCGGGACAATACGGAGTACGAAGATTGGGATTTCTGGATACAATGTCAGATGGCGGGAGCGCGGTTCATGCGCATTTCTCGCGCCCTCTATGAGTACGCCGTACACGACGCGAATTTCTCACTCCACGCGGTAGAAAATGACGGGAGCGCCAAGGCGCATATTGTACAGAACAACCCGGATTTCTTCCATCCTCTGGTTCTGGAATGGGCGTCGGGTTATCTGCGCGGCAGGCTCCATTCGCAAGCTTTTCAGCGGGGGTACATCCCTCGGCCTACAGACATCAGAAAACTCTTGAAGGACGTTGAACAGCGCGTTCTGGGTTCAGGAAAAATTGACTGAATTTCGTACAACTACTCCAGATCAACCCACGTTGTTCCGTTCCTGGAACTCTCCAAACACGCCTCGATGAAACGGACGCCACGCAGTCCGTCTTCCCCGGTGGGGAAGTCTGGGGCATCGCCGTGTTCGATGGTGGCGCAGAACGCTGTGTAGATGTTGGCAAAGGCCATGAGCCAGCCTTCGGGATGCCCCGGCGGGGTATGGGAATACCCCATGGCACCGGGCAACATTTCTGGAGAGCCGCGCATGATCTTTTGCGCGGGTTCACCAAGGGGCATGTAATGCAGATTGTCAGGGTCTTCCTGAAACCATTCCATTCCACCCTTGTCGCCGAAGATGCGGATTTTCAGCCCATTGACCGTGCCGGTGGCAGCCTGTGAATACCAGTACATGCCACGCGCGCCGGAATCGTATTCCGTGAGGATAGTGCCGTTGTCGTCAAGCTCGCGGCCTTCCACCAGCGTGTCGAGTCGTGCGGCCAGTTTGGTCATGGAGAGCCCGGTGATGAACGGCACGAGATATTCGATATGCGTGCCCACGTCGCCCAGCGACAACACGCCGCCGCTGCGCTTGGGGTCAGCCCGCCATGTGGCCTGAATATGCCCGGTGGTTTCCAGCATCTCAGCCAGCCAGCCTTGTGGATATTCACAATTGATGAAGCGGATTTCGCCCAGATCACCACGTGCGACCATCTCGCGGGCCTGACGGATCATGGGATAGCCTGCATAGGTGTAGCTCACGGCCAGAATAAGTTCTTTTTCTTTCGCCAACGCCACTAGCTCCTGAGCCTGCTCACTCGTATGAGTAAACGGTTTGTCGCACATGACATTGATGCCGTTTTCAAGGCAGGTCTTCACATTGGGATAATGCGCTTCATTGGACGTGACGACCACGGCGAAATCGATATCGCCCGCTTCGAGCCGGGTCATTTCTTCAGGTGTGGCATAGAGTCGGTCTTCATCCAGACCGAGTTTCGCGCCAATAGCGCGTGATTTCTCCAGGTCGCGGGAAAAACAACCCGCCACCAGTTTTGCCTGACCGTTAAGGGCCAGAGCACGTCTATGAATGCCACCGACAAACGCACCGGGGCCGCCGCCGATCATTGCGTATTTGAGCATGTGAGCCTCCTAATATTTGTCTATACCTTATTATACGGGGTAGTGAAAAGGGAAGATGCGCCATCCAATCAAATGTAGCAATTCCTTGCCTTGCCTTGCCTAAAGCGCAGTGCTAGCATGTTAATAAGGGATATCTGCTCACGTCTACATGGAATGGCGAGAGCGTAATTTAGTGGGTGGAAAATGGCTTTGCGGGCACGGAAATTTCTTTTTTTGGTCATCGTTTGCTGTGCTTTTTTCGCGGGCGTAGCGCCGTGTGTTGCTCAGGACACGGATGACCCCATACGCGTTGTGCTTCTCTCCCCAGCTCCTTTGGATCAGGGAGGGTTCTGGAACGATTACATCACATTCATGGACACGGCCGCCACGAGCCTTGGCATCGAACTGAAAATAGTGGGCGCAAAAGACCGATACGAGGTTGTGGAGAACGGTGCGCACGCCATGTCCGGTCCACAAAAACCCGACTATCTCGTGTATATCTATCAGGCACAGGCTTCACTTGAAGTATTGGCGATGGCTGAGAAGGCTGGCGTCAAATCTTTCATTACGAATACGGATGTTTTTCCTGGCGAGCGGCATAAAGCGTACTTTCCGAGAGAACGATTCAAACAATGGATCGGCCATATTTTTCCTGATGACAAGCTGGCTAGCCAGCACCTTTCCCAAAAATTGTTGGCTTTGGCAGCCGAACGAAACATGGCGGCTTCGGACGGTCAATTTTATATGGTCGGCATCGGAGGCAGCCACGATACCACCGTCTCCACGGATCGCGAGGAGGGGTTACGCATAGCCGTTGAGGAGAATCCGAAGGCCGTCCTGATGCAATATGTCATGTCGAACTGGGATACTGTGCTTGCGTATGAAAAATCGAAACTTCTTTTGGATCGGCATCCTGAGGCAAAGATATATTGGGCCGCCAGCGATGACATTGCGACCAGCATTCAGACTGCCATGAAAGAGTGTGGCGTTGAACCGGGCAAAGACGCCTTGGTCGGCGGAATCGATTGGTCGCCGGAAGGCATCAAGGGTGTTAGGGAAGGCACAATGGCAGCTTCTATCGGCGGCCATTTCATGGAAGGAGCCTGGGTGCTGGCCCTCATCTATGATTACCACCATGGCAATGACTTTGCCGATCCAGACGCCACCATGCAGTCACAGATGCGTCTTATCGACCACGCCAATATTGAAACATTTCTGCCCATCCTTGACCGGGACAATTGGGGCAAAATCGATTTCAGACGATTCACCAAGACGCATAATCCACAACTCAAAGAGTACGATTTCAGCCCAGATGCCGTGGTCAAAGAATTCGGCACCCAGTAGCAGGTCTGGCAAGCCGTCTCCCCCTGTGCTATCAATCCAACCCATGGGCTTTCTCTCAAAACTGACGCCGACCAAACGGCGTGGCGACCTCGGTGAAGATGCCGCAGCGCGTTATCTCGAACAACAGGGCTTCCGCGTGTTGGAACGCAACTGGCGTTTCAAGCAGTGGGAGCTGGACCTCATCTGTCGGGACGGGGACACCCTCGTTTTTGTCGAGGTTAAAACGCGCGGGGCTGGAACCATGGGGACGCCTGCCGATGGCCTAAATCGTAAGAAGCAGGCGCGGCTGGTCAAAGCGGCCAGCCAATATCTGACGAAAAAAGACCTTTGGGATATGCCGTGTCGGTTCGATCTGGCAGCGGTTATCGCCACGGGCGAGTCCATGGATGTGGATCACATTGAAGATGCATTTGACCTCACAGGAATGAATATATGAGCGCGAACGGAAAACTCTGGGTGGTCGCCACCCCGCTGGGCAATGTCGGTGATTTTTCACCACGCGCCCGCACTGTCCTTATGGATGCGGACATCATTCTCGCCGAAGACACCCGTCGGGCCGGGCTGCTCTTCAAGCGGCTGGAGATGGAATATCGTGGCCGTCTCATGAGCTTCTTCGAACACAACGAAGACAAACGGTTGCCCAAGGTTCTCGAATTTCTGGAAGAGGGCATGTCCATCGCGCTCATCTCCGATGCCGGGACGCCGCTTCTGTCCGACCCCGGCTTCACCCTTGTTCGCGCCTGCCGAGACAACGGGTTCGATGTCTCACCAATCCCCGGACCCAGCGCGCCCGTCGTGGCGCTCTCCGCCTCCGGGCTGCCGCCGTTGCCCTATTCTTTTCTCGGTTTCACTCCCCGTAAAAAAAGCCATACAGAGAAGCTGTTCGCCGCTTACCGCGACACCGGATCAACCCTCGTCTTTTTCGAGCGCAAATCGCGCCTTGAGGGAACACTTTCCATTGCCCATGACATACTTGGTGATCGCGAATTCTGCGTGGCCCGTGAACTGACCAAGGAGTACGAGGAATTCATCCGAGGTTCCCTTGGGGGATTGGCTGACATTGACCTCGAATTGCGTGGTGAATTGACCGTCATCATCGGCCCCGCTGGCGAGGCTGGCGAAACAGGCGAGGACGATCTTGAACGTATTGTCGACGAAGAACGCGAGGTGGGCGGCAAGCCCAAAGAGATCGCCCGTCGTGTGGCGGACCGGACCGTCGGCTGGACAGCCAAAGAAGTGTATGCTTTTATGCGGCCCTCATGAGCCTGAAAACCGCCTACCGCAAGGCCCTTAGCGGGGAACAGCTTGCGGATTCTGATATCCGATTTATCATCGATCTGCCCCAAGACCGCCTCGGCGAGTTGCTTGAGTGTGCCCATGGCATTCGCACAGCCCGTTTCGGCAATAAAATCAGCTTGTGCGCCATCATTAACGCCAAATCCGGCACCTGTTCCGAGAACTGTTCGTTCTGTGCGCAGAGCGGGCATCACGGCGCAGAAAGCCCTGAATATCCGCTGGTTTCTGCCGAAGACATTGCGGCAGCCGGGGCTGCGGCCCGTGCCCATGGTGTTACCCGTTTTGGTGTGGTCTGCAGTGGTAAACTGGTGGGCGATGATGATCTGGCTGGATTTGCGGAAGCGGTGAAGCAACTGGCCGCGCTCGGCATTGCGCCGGACCTTTCGCCGGGCATACTGGACCGCTCGCAATTAAAAGCGTTGAAAAATGCGGGCCTTCAAGGCTATCATCACAATCTGGAAACTTCGGCGTCCTTTTTCCCGCAGATGTGTACGACCCACGCCTATGAAGAGGATGTTCGGGCGGTACGCGCCGGGATGGAAGCGGGGCTGTATGTCTGCTCCGGTGGCATCTTCGGCATCGGCGAATCCTGGGAAGACCGGGTGGAGCTGGCGCTGTTGCTGGGTGAGTTGGGCGTGCCATCGGTGCCCATGAATTTTCTGCATCCTATCCCCGGCACACCGCTGGAAGGACAGGATGTGCTTGCGCCGGAAGAGGCGCTCAAGATAGTCGCACTGTATCGTTTTTTGCTGCCGGACCGGGCGCTGCGTTTGTGCGGCGGACGGCTGACAGTGTTCGGTGAAGAGCGCAAACATGAATTGTTGCAGTCCGGAGCCACGGGCTTGATGGTGGGTGACTACCTGACCACCAGGGGAGGCGATGTGGCATCGGATCATAAGGAAATAACACAGGCTGGCCTCGTGCCGGAACCGCTCGGGTAAACTGGATACTTCAAACGATGTCAAATAACTCGCTTACCGACCTGCATATGCTCGTGTGGACCGCACTCATGGCCGCCACTATTGGCGCGGGTGCGTATCTTATCGTGCCCATCGGCCCGGTGCCTATTTCCATGCAGCCGTTTTTCGTTTTTCTGGCCGGATATATTCTTGGCCCCACTCGTGGAGCCATGGCTGTCGGCCTCTACTTGCTGGCCGGAACCATCGGGCTGCCCGTTTTTGCTGGTGGCAAATCCGGTCTGGGCCATCTCATTGGCCCCACTGGCGGTTACCTGTTTGGTTTTGTCGTCTCCGCCCTGTTATGCGGCTTGGCCCGTCGGGGTGATGTGGTCATTTCGTGGTTTAAGGGTATTGCCTTTGGTGCTGCCGCACTGCTCGCTGTGTATGCGATCGGCTCAACCTGGTTGAAGTTTGCCCTAGGCATGGAGTGGAGCAAAGCGTGGATGGTCGGCGTGGTCCCGTTCCTGCCGTGGGATGCCGTTAAAGTCGTATTGGCTCTTGTCTGTTCTCGTTATCTCGCAAAATTCTCTTTCCTGCCCGGTCAACGGTAGCGTGTCGTAAGGAATGCCCACGTGGAAACGCCGCATTTGAATACCCGACCTGACTCGCATGCCATGGCATACGTGCGCAGTTTCATGCGCTGCTATCTGGCGGGCGCGGGATTCAACACGCGTGGGATGCAGAACATCGGTCTCATGTACGCCATGCAGCCGGGGCTGACCGCTATTCATACGAATCCCAAGGACCTTAAGGCGGCACAAAAACGGTACGTGCGCCACTATCAATCGCACCCGTTCTGGCTACCGTGTCTGGTGGGTATTTATTTGCAGGTGGAGTCCACCATTGCCGCTGGTCGATTCCCGCCCAAAATGCTTGCCAAGGTCAAGGACACCACGGCCTACACTCTGTCCGCTCTGGGTGATTCTGTTTTTGCTGGCAGCTTACTCATTTTCTGGGCGCTTCTGACCATCTGCCTGCTGCTCTCGGAGCAGGGTGTTGCAGCCATTGTCATGGGATTATCTTTTTTTGCGGGACTTCAAGCCTTTCGGGTATACACCTTTATCGGTGGTGTACGGCACGGCTTCAAATTTCTGGAGCGCCTCAAGCGGTGGGACCTCATCAACTGGGGCCTTCGGATCAAATATGCCAACGCGGCCCTGCTTTTGTGGCTGTGGGCGTTGATCTGGCCGAGGCCCTTTGTGTGGTGGGAATGGCTGATTGGGGTGCTGGCGCTCATGGTATTTGGCCGATTTGTCCGTACCGGATTGGCGTCGCGTGTAGTTGCAGCAGCTGTTTTTGTCCTATTTATTGACAATTTCGGATTGTTAGAGCAGTGGGTGCGCACCGCGTTGAGCTTGTAATTTTTCTTTCAATCAGACATATAATACAACGGTTCGAGAAAGTAGGTATACATGACGGATGATAATCAAACGATGATAACCGCAGGGGATGTTCAATCCCGGCAGGTCATCGTTGCCAATGAGCATGGGCTGCACGCCCGGCCAGCAGGAAAAGTTGCCCAACAGGCGCAATCTTTTGCTGCGGATATCCTCATTGTTCATGACGAGCAGGAAGTGGACGCCAAGTCCATTCTCGATGTGCTGACCCTGGCCGCTGGGCCAGGTGATGTGCTGGAAATTCGTGCATCAGGCGATGACGCCACCGAGGCAGCAGACGCTCTGGAAACATTGTTCAAGAATAAATTCGAAGAGTAATCGATGGCAGACAAGATCATCTCAGGCATAGCAGTTGCGACGGGCATTGCCATTGGCAAGGCCTTTTTCGTCAACCGGAATCACAAGGCTCATCTGCCCAGGCATACTGTGGCCGCTGACCTCGTGCCCCTTGAGATTGAGACCTTGCACGCTGCCTTTGAAGCTGTGGAAACAGAGCTGACCGATACCCGCGAGAAGGTTCCGGCCGAACTCAAGGACTACGGCGTGCTCATCGATACCCACATCCTTATGCTCAAGGACCCCAAGCTGGCAGGCACTGCCGAAGGCTACATAGAGAGCCTCGGACTCAACGCGGCCTGGGCATTGGAAAAGGCCGTTTCCGATCAGGAAGCTGTCTTCGGAGCCATTGAAGACGCCTACATCCGCGAACGCATGCAGGATGTGCGTGTTGTAGCGGACAAGGTTCAGGCCAAGATCATCGGCCGCGAAACCGATCTCTCCGCCATCTCCGAGCGTGCCATTATCCTAGCCCACGACCTGACCCCTGCGGATACCGTCCAGCTCCAGGTGGACAAGATCATGGGCTTTGCCACGGTTTGTGGCGGTAAGACCTCGCACACGGGCATCATGGCCCGCTCACTCGGTATCCCCGCTTTGGTCGGTGTGGATAAACTGGAAGATTACGTCCATGACGGCGATCTCGTGATTATCGACGGCCTCACTGGCAAGATCGTGGTCAATCCCACCGAAACCGAGCTTGAGGACTACAACGAACGCGCCGCATTTTTCGAAGAATACACGCGTAAAATCAAGAAACGCTGCCAACTGCCTGCCGAGACTTTTGACGGCTCCCGCGTCTCTGTTCTCGCCAATATCGAACTGGTAGAAGAGGTCGCCGCTGTCATCGACAATGGTGGCGAAGGCGTTGGCCTTTATCGTACCGAATACGCCTATCTCAATCGCACCGACCTGCCCACCGAAGACGAATTGGCAGACATGTATATCGATCTGGCCGCCATCATGTCGCCGCGCAAGGTCGTTTTCCGTACCCTTGATCTCGGTGCCGACAAATTTATTTCTGCATACGGCGAACTCAATGAGGCCAACCCCGCTTTGGGATTACGCGCTATCCGCTTCTGCCTGAAGAATCCGCAGCTGTTCAAGACGCAGCTTCGTGCCATCCTGCGCGCCTCGGCGTATGGCAACGTCTCGCTCATGTTCCCCATGATTTCCGGCGTCAAGGAAGTGCGTCAGGCCAAGGCATGGCTCGCTCAGGCCAAGGCGGAACTCCGGCGCGAGGGTGTGAAGTACGACCCGGATATGCCGGTCGGCATCATGATCGAATTACCTGCCGCCGTGATGATCGCAGATTTTCTGGCGCAGGAAGTCGACTTCTTTTCCATCGGCACCAACGACCTTATCCAGTACTCTATCGGTGTGGACCGGACCAACCACCATGTGTCGTATCTGTATCAGCCGTTACATCCGGCCACGTTGAGGACTATCAAGTTGGTGGTTGACGCTGCACATCAGGCGGGCATAGAAGTCTCCCTGTGTGGCGAAGTGGCGAGTGATCCGTTTTGTGTGCCTATTTTGCTCGGTATGGGTATCGATTCCCTTTCGCTCACACCGCAGGCGATCCCCGGCATCAAGCGGATTATTCGACAGACCAACATGCATGATTGCCGCAAGCTGCTCAAAGAGGTGCTGAAATGTCGCACCGTCAGCCGGATTAACACGCTGGTAATGGACAATATTTTCAAGCATTTCCCGGAAGAAGTGACCTTTTTCTCCTCGTTGTTGGAGAATGACGAATCGCCCACGTAGGGTAGGAAGAGCAAAAATCGCTTTTCACACTGGTTCTCGCTCCCTCTGTTGATATCTTTTGTAATAAATAGAAAATTTTACCCGCCTCCCTCTTTCCCTTGAAGGCCGGAGGCATTACATACTCGCTATGGGCAAAAAGAAAAAAAAGAAACCGTCTCCCAATACTAT
>JAFLJT010000053.1 GCA_022712855.1 Pseudodesulfovibrio sp.
GCTTTAGTGCCACATGGACCTTGCGGGCAGAGACAGAGGTGCGGGTCATCGCATGGCCTCTGGACTATCTCGCAGAACTGGAAGAGAAATATCCGGCTCTGGCGCTTGCGTTTTATAAAGGGGTCAACTTCTACCTGATTCAGAATATGCGACGACTCATCACCGAGTACACAGATGTTACTGAAAGCGGGACTGAATGATTGATGTGTGCGTAACTGATTACGTGAGGTACTGTTCAAGTATCTCGTGGAGGCGTTCTGCCTCCAAGGGTTTAGAGACGTAATCAGTCATTCCGGCCTGGATAAATCGTTCTTTATCACCTTCCATGGCATAGGCAGTGACGCCGATGATGGGGATGTGTGAAACGTCCTGGTATTCGTGGTTTGTGCGAATGGCTTTGGTCGTTTCCAATCCATCCATTATGGGCATTTGCACATCCATGAAAACGAGGTTGTACTCGTTCTCTTTGAGCATCTTGAGCGCTTCCAGTCCATCGATGGCACCGTCGGCTTTAACACCAGTTCGTTTGAGAAGTTCCGTAAGGACTTTGCGGTTGATGTTGTCGTCTTCAACCACCAGCGCTCGGCCAGTCAGCTGCGGGAGTGAATGTTCCACGGTGGCGGCGATGTGCACTTTATCTGCCTCCACGAGCCGGAAGGCGACACTCACGTGGAATGCAGAACCAACATTTTCTTCGCTTTCCACAAAGATGGAGCCGTCCATCATATCAACAAGTTGCCTGGTGATGCTCAAGCCGAGGCCCGCACCCTGAAAACGGCGATCATACGGGGAGTCGGCCTGCTTGAAGGCAGTGAAAATGCGCGGGAGCATGTAGTCCGGAATACCGATGCCGGAGTCCGATATCGTGAACAGAATTCGCACGGTGCCGGGTTTGCCTTCGGGCAATGCGTGCGCTTCGAGCATTATCGAGCCGGAGTCAGTGAACTTCACGCCATTACTGAGCAGGTTATTTAAGATCTGTTCTATGCGAATCTTGTGACCATAGAGTTTGGTCGGGATCGCTTCATCCACATACATGGAGAAACTGAGTCCTTTGCGAGCCGCATTGTTACCGTGATCTACTTTCATGGCCGCGAAAAATTTACGGGAATCGAATGTTTCTTCTGTCCCTTTGATTTTGCCAGCTTCGATACGTGATATGTCGAGAATATTGGCCAACAGGTCGCGGAGCCGTTGGCACGCCTCCACTGAGTGGGTTGCATATTCCTGCTGGTCTTCGTCGAGGTCCGTCTTGGCCATGAGTTGCAACATGCCCATCATGGCATTGAGCGGAGTGCGCAGTTCGTGACTCATGGTAGCAAGGAAATCCGTCTTGGCCTGATTGGCGACTTCGGCGTCGTGCTTGGACTTCCTCAGAGCCGCTTCGATCTCCTTTCGGTGGGAGATGTCAGTATGCACACCGACCATACGGACAGGTCGGCCCTTCTGGTCAGAAGCGACAAGCCGACTGCGGGAAAGAATCCAGATCCAGCCGCCGCCCTTCATCTTCATGCGAAATTCAGCGTGAAAAGCTTTTCCTTTTTTGAGGCCCTGATCGATGAGCATTTCAGTTTTGCCAAGATCCTCCGGGTGTATGAGTTCACACAATTTTTCATAGGATGCGTCGAATTCGTTGGGTTCATAGCCGAGCATGATGTAATAGCGGGGACTGAAATACATTGTGTCCTTGGACATATCCCAATCCCACAGGCCATCATTGGCTGCGTTGAGAGCCAGATTTAATCGTTCCTCACTGTTGGTGAGCGCATCAATGGTGTCCTCGATGGATTTGCTCATGGCATTGATGCTGGAAGAAAGAGATTCGATCTCCGGGCTGCCATCCAGTTCCACACGGGTGGAGTAGTGCCCAGCCGCGATTTCTTCGGCTACAGTGGTCAGCTCGATGATGGGTTTGGAGAATGTGCGTGCAACCAGAATGCTTGCGAAAATGCCGACGAGCAAGATTATTACGCTGATAAGTGAGGCGCGTTTGACGGTGTCGACAATGAGTTGATCCACAACCGAGATGGCAACACTGGCACCAAAGAGATAATCTCTGCCGTGGATGTCTGTGAAAGGCACGAGAACCACGCGGATGATACCCCAGCGGTCATCGATGATTTGGTACTGCGGCTGCATGGTTGAGAAAGCGTCTTCATACGCCTCAGAATTGGAGTGGACATCAAAGAACAGAGCATGCTGGCCGCTGCTAGTGTTGTGCCCCTGGGTGGTGCTTGATGTGAAAACAAGCTGTCCGTCGAACTTCATGAGACTCCAAAGATACTGAAGTCCCTGCTCCTTGCAGATCGTATTGTACTGGTCGATGATGGCGAGATATTCTTCTTCGGAGAAGTGGGTCGGGCCGGTGATTGTGTCGTGATAGTTTTCGCCAAGCAATGAATGGGCGAACAGGGCGGAGGCATAGAGTCTGTCGTCCACTCTATTCAGCAGGTCGCTGCGTTTTTCTTTATAGATCACAGCAGAAAAGACCAATGTCACTCCCAGTAGCAACATACTCATAATGAGTGCTATTTTAATGCTGATTTTCAAGTACCACCCCTGTTTTTGTGAGAGAGTAGAATGATTTTTATACGTATGTTCATGAGCTATAAGGACACAATCTGGCTCTACATATTCTTTTATCCTTACATTGAAATATTCTTTTTTCCCATTAGAAGTTTCGTTACCGTATTATATCTTCTGAGGCAGCAGATTGTCTGAAATGCCTTCAAAACAGTGAGGATTGGGATGAGAGAAACTTCTCTTGGAATTGACAAAAACCGTATCTCCATGAATGATATAGAGTGTACATTCAGAAACCCCAGTTTAGCGAGACAAGACAAACCATGAGCGACTCCACATTGAAGCAGAAACTTGAGACGGCACAACTCCGTATTGCCGAACTTGAGGCCAAACTTGCCCTGCAAGGCGCTGAGACGCCGAGCACGCTTCAGGAGTTGGCCTTTGAGTACGCTCCGGGTGGTATGGCCGTGGTCTCCCTGAACGGGGATGTCCTGGTGTGCAATCAGGAGGGCGCTGAAATGCTCGGGTACTCTACCGAGGACATTGAGAGGCTGGACACCAGCTCGTTGTACACGGACCCGGAAGACAGGGGCCGATTGAAGCAAACGCTGTCCAACGGTCAGTCCGTTCGCGACAAGGAAGTTCAGGTTAACTGTAAAGATGGTTCCCACATTTGGCTCAATCTTAACGCGCGTCCCATAGAGTTTGGCGGGCGGGTATCCGCTTTGCTGGCCTTTGTGGACATATCCTCTCTCAAAGAGGCGCAAGGTGATCTGGAAAAAGCGCACGGAGAGCTGGAAGACAAAGTCAAAGTTAGGACGACCAATTTGGAAGGAGCCAACGAAGAACTGGCTATTCTCAATATTAAGCTGATCAAGAAGGATCGGGAACGGGAGCAGGCGCAACAGGCGCTGAAAGAAAGCGAAGAGCGATTCCGATCTATCTTCGAAAATAAGCATGTGGTCATGCTCCTTATCCATCCGGCATCTGGAAAAATATGGGACGCCAACCCCGCTGCCGTTGCGTATTATGGATACTCCAGCGCCACGCTCAAGACCATGAACATCATGGATATCAACACCCTCACAGCCAATGAGGTGCGTGCAGAGATGCGCATGGCGGAGAAGCAGGACCGCAATCATTTTA
>JAFLJT010000103.1 GCA_022712855.1 Pseudodesulfovibrio sp.
GGTTGAGATATCGCCCACGGTCAGGGGCAATTGAACTTTGGACATGACTTATCCTCGCTTACGCGCCTACCCAAAAAATATGGACTATCGGTGGTCGCCGACTTCCGACCCGGCACGCGGATAAGGTGTCGAATGGAATGATAAAATAGCAGGTTTAGCTCCCCCAAAGGGGCGGCGACGCCTAGGTGAACTGCCGACCAAGTAGGTGTTTGATAACGGATATTGCTGTGGGGTGCAAATGGTGAAGGTGATGGATGGAAGAAGAACAGAGAAGGCAAAGAAAAGGGAAAAGCCAGAGAGCCACTCGAAGACTCCTTCCGCCCTACGCGGGCGGCGGTTCTTTTTTGCTGAGCCGCCAAAAAAAGAACCAAAAATGTCGCCTTTAAGAACTAGCTTGGCCGCTTCCTCAACGCCCAAGAATCTGATCCAACCGGGTCGGCTCCACCGCCGGAGTGTGGGAAGCCGTGCGAATCAATGAAATATATGGCCGTCCACATGCAAACGGATTCCGGCACTAGAGCCGCCTCCGCCGTTTGGTCAGTTTCTAAGCCTTATGGGGTTTAATGCTAAGGTAAGCTTGAACATATAATTTGAACAAGATGATACTTGAATTTGATAGGCTATCCATTTAGTAATGCGGCATAGACAATACCGTATCGGAGGTTGATTTGTTTAATTTATTGGTTTCGTTTTCTAAAGATAGTTGGGATTCAAATTCATACGAATATGAAAGAAGCCGAATTGCAATAGAATATACTGCTGATGAGATAAGTGAACGATATAAATTCTTAGATGAAAATGCCATCAATGAATTAAAGACCTTCCCAACTCTTTTTGTAACTGAAAATGAAGTTACTGATTCTCGCGTTGGTTATATTAAGAATATTCGCATTAGGACAAACACGGTTGTACTTGATTTCGAGTTCGATCAATTCTTACCAGCCCTGCCCGCTGGCACACTTGCAACACTTAAAGCAAGCTTTGATATTGGTAGTTTCGAACTTTCGCGAACACACTGGGCAATAAAAGACGAAGATTTATTCGATATATTGCTCCAGCACAACTACATAACTCAAGCACATATCGACAATTCTACTACACATAGAATGATCCCTCAGATTGGACAACCAGCGCCACTAGCTGAACCCCCAACAGGACAACTTAATACGAAACAAGTTTTTATCGTCCATGGACACGATGAAATCAGTAAACTTAACATGGCCCAATTTATAACAAGCTTAGGATTAGAGCCTGTAATTCTCCACCGGCAAGCCAGCTCAGGCATGACCATAATTGAAAAAATCGAAGCTTTCTCAGGTGTTGGATTTGCAGTTGTTCTTTACACCCCCTGTGACATTGCGTCAGTAAATGGAGAATACTCCTTTCAAAAAAGAGCACGGCAAAATGTCGTCTTTGAACATGGTTACTTGATAGGAAAGCTTGGGCGAGAAAGAGTAGTTGCGGTTGTGAAGGATAAAGTTGAGATCCCTAACGACATTAGTGGGATTGTGTATGTAGAATTGGACGATCACAACAACTGGCAACGCGCACTTATTAATGAAATGAAAGAGCTTGGGTATACATTTCCCAATTACCCCTCACACCCTAATGACCAATTATGAATATCTCCACCCAGCATTAAGCCTCATTAGCCTTAGAAGCTGACCAAACGGCGGAGGCGGCTCTGGTGCCGGGATACGGATGACTGTGGACGGCCATCCATTTTATTGAATCGCATGGCGTGCCACGCTCCGACGGTGGAGCCGACCCGGTTGGATCAGATTCTTGGGCTAGTGAGTGCAGCGGCCAAGCTAGTGCAAGGGGCTTTTTTTCGTCCCTTTTTTTGCCCCAACAAAAAACGGACCCCGCCGGGAGGGCTGCATTTAGGCATTTTTTATTCTGCCTTTATTCTTCTCTCCCCTTTTCCTCTTTCCCCTGTTTTGCCAAGGGCAAAAAAAAGACAGCCCGTTTACCGGGCTGCCCTACATACTTCATTTAAGAAAACGACCTCTCAATCATCCCCGTCTACGAAGCCACAGAATAACGATCACGACTATACCAATAAACGCGATGGCAGCCGGGAATGCTGCCATCAGCCAATCCGGCTTTGGCCGCTCACCAGTAAGGAACCAGCGTTCCGTGATCTGTTTCATTTGATCGGCAGGAATTTCGGCCATGCCGTTATCGACCAGAGCGAGTAACTCGATCTGGTCCTTTTGCACGGCGGCGTAGACTTCATGATACAAAAAGGTGCGGCAGATATTCAGCTCTTCCATGATCGGCGTTTCCGCATCCATGGCGGCCAAGTGGGGATACCCGACGGCTATGCCTTCCACGGCATCGGTCATCAGTGCGTTAATGACGGCCTTCTCATCAGGAAAAGCGACGACCTTCACATCCGGGTATATGCCTGCGGCCAACTGCTTGGTGTGGGCCTCATCAACTATGCCCACCGTCCCTTCAGAAAGGATATTGGCACAATCAAACGGGCCGTCGTCCTTAATGACCAGCACCGATGGCGCGGATCGCACCGCCTCGGCGTAGTCGAGAAATTCCGTGTGCTCTTCAGCAAAACGCAGCCCACCATGAATCTCGGTTGCGTTGTTCGCCATATCTTTAAAGGCCTCAGGCAATCCCTTGTACTCGTAACGAACCGCAATCCCGGTCTGGCTGGCCCATGCTTGCCACAACTCCACGAGGTAGCCCGTGCGTGTTCCCGATTCATCCACAAAGGAGAATGGTTTCCACGCATCTGGCAGGACGACGGTCACGCCTTCCTCACGGTAAACGTCAGCGCTTATCGGTTCCGGTGGTTCCGGAGACTCCTCGGCATGGCACAAAGGTGCAGCGAGAACGATGCTCAGAATGAATATGATGGGCCAGATACGCTTCATGGTAACTCCGCAGAGGCAATGGATTTGGACCGACAAGCAATGCCATACATGGTCGGCTAACACAAGAAACGGCCTGCGGCGTAATGCCACAGGCCGTTCAATATTCTGATCAGGCAATCCTTACCAAGCGTAGAGCGGGAATTCGCGGGCGAATTCTTCGACTTCAGTGCTGATCTCTTTGAGGACCTTATCGTCATTGATGTTGTCCAGAGCGGCAGTGATAGCCTCGGCGACAACTATCATGTCTTCTTCGATCATGCCGCGAGTGGTCAGTGCCGGGGTGCCGATACGCACGCCGGAAGTCTGGAACGGCGACTTGGTCTCGAACGGGATGGTGTTCTTGTTAACGGTGATGCCAGCCTTGTCCAGCGCGATCTGCGCGTCCTTGCCAGTGTAATCTTTGGCGGACAGGTCCATGAGCATCATGTGGTTGTCGGTACCGCCGGAAACGAGCTTGTGCCCTGCTTCCTGAAGGCTGGTTGCCAGAATTTTGGCGTTCTTGACGACCTGCTGCTGGTACTCGACGAAACCGGGGGTCAGAGCCTCACCAAAGGCCACGGCCTTGGCTGCGATGACATGCATCAGCGGGCCGCCCTGGATACCGGGGAAGATGTTGGAGTTGAGTTCCTGCTCCACGTCTTCGTTGGAAAGGATCATACCGCCACGGGGACCGCGCAGGGTCTTGTGCGTGGTGGTCGTGGTATAGTGAGCGTGCTCGATGCAGCTCGGGTGCTCGCCTGCTGCGATAAGACCAGCGATGTGCGCCATGTCTACGAGCAGTTTCGCGCCGACCTCGTCCGCGATCTTGCGGAAGCGGGCGAAATCGATGGTACGCGGGTATGCGGAAGCACCAGCGATGATCAGGGTGGGGCGGTGCTCTTTGGCGAGCGCCTCAACCTGATCGTAATCGATGAGCTGGGTGTCTTCGGACACACCATAGTGAACTATGTTGAAAAGCTTACCGGAGAAGTTCACCGGGGAACCGTGGGTCAGGTGGCCGCCGTGTGACAGGTCCATGCCGAGAACGGTGTCGCCGGGCTTACAGGCTGCGAAGTAGACAGCCATGTTGGCCTGGGAACCGGAATGGGGCTGGACGTTGACGTAGGATGCTTCGAAAAGCTCCTTAGCGCGGTCGCGGGCCAGTTCTTCAGCCATGTCGACGAACTCACAGCCGCCATACCAGCGTTTGCCGGGATAACCTTCTGCGTACTTGTGGGTCATGATCGACCCTTGAGCCTGACGAACGGCTGTGGAAACGAAATTTTCGCTGGCAATGAGTTCCAGCTTGGAGACCTGACGTTCAGCCTCGGCAAAGATGGTTTTTGCCAATTCCGGGTCTTGGAGAAGAAGTTCTTCCATGGTGTAACACCTCGTGTTTGGATGTGGATACGAATGGCTTCCCATCCCAATCAAACGACTGACCAGAGTATCGCGCCTCTTAACGGACAGGCTTTTCGCCTTACCGGATAAACGCTCCAGTCGCCGCATGTGGGCTGGAGATCCGTCCTTATATTAAAAAAGGGAGGCCGTTCGGCCTCCCTTGTTGCTAACCTTCGAAGCGCTTGAACAACATACAGGCGTTGGTCCCGCCGAATCCGAATGAGTTACTCAGCGCGTAGTTGACCTGCTTTTCTCGCGGCCCGTCGGCACAGACGTCCAGATCGCAATCCGGGTCCGGTGTGTCGCGGTTGATGGTACCGGGGATGATACCCTCGGCAATGGTCTTGACCGCAAAAACGGCCTCGGCTCCACCAGCTGCTCCGAGCAAGTGACCCATCTGCGATTTATTGGCGCAGATGTTGATGTCGTAGGCGTGATCGCCAAAGACTGTCTTGATAGCCTTGGTTTCACACATATCATTAAGCTTGGTGGATGTACCGTGCGCATTGATGTGATCAACCTCGGACGGGTCAATCTTGGCCTCGCGGATGGCGGCAGCCATGGCAAGAGCCATACCGGAGCCATCTTCAGGCGGTGAGGTCATGTGGTAGGCATCACCCGATGCACCGTAACCGGCGACCTCGGCGAGAATGTTCGCACCACGTGCCTTGGCGTGATCCAGAGATTCCAGCAACAACATGCCGCAACCTTCGCCCATGACAAAACCGGTACGGTCAGTGTCAAACGGGCGAGAAGCTTTTTCCGGCTCGTCATTGCGAGTGGAAAGCGCTCTCATGGCGTTAAACCCGGCTACGCCGAGTACGCTGATAGTGGACTCGGAACCACCGCAGACCATGATATCAGCACGGCCCATGGCGATATCGGTATAGGCGACGCCTATGCCGTGGGTGCCGGAGGCACACGCCGTGGTGGTACAGATATTCGGTCCCATGGCACCTGCCGCGATGGAAACCTGTCCGGCAGCCATATTGGCGATCATGACGGGAATAAAAAATGGAGAAATACGGCCCGGCCCCTTGGCCAAAAACTTGGTGTGCATTTCCTCGAGGATTCTCAAACCACCCAGGCCAACACCGACGACGGTGCCTGCACGGTGCTTTTCCTCTTCGGGGATAGCCCAACCAGCGGACTCGAACAGCATCTTGGTGGCGCATACCGCATACTGGGTAAACAACTCCATGCGACGCGCTTCTTTTTTGCCGATGAAAACAGTGGGATCGAAATCCTTGACTTCACCCGCAATCTTCGTTGCGAAGTCCGTAGTATCAAACCGAGTGATCTTGCCTATGCCGGATTTCCCGGCCAGGAGATTCTGCCAACTGGTCTCAACGTCATTGCCAAGGGGAGTGATGGCAGAAACGCTGGTGACGACAACTCTATTCATAATAGATATCCGTATTATCTGCGGAAAAAAAGAAAAAGGAGCGTCTCACGCCTTAAGTGCGTAAGACGCTCACATTACAATCAAATTCAGATCGAAGGCAATTAAGCCTGTGCTTTCTCAATGTGAGAGATAGCATCCTGAACCTTGACGATCTTCTGAGCTTCTTCGTCGTCGATTTCCACGTCGAACTCTTCTTCCATGGCCATGATCAGTTCGGTCAGGTCCAAGGAATCAGCACCCAGATCTTCAACAAATGCAGCGCCATCTACGACTTCGTCTGCACTCACGCCAAGCTGGTCCACGATAATGTCTTTAACTTTTGCGGCTACGTCGGACATACTTTCCTCCAGTATCAATTTTAATTTTGTTTTCGTTCAACTACATGTACATGCCGCCATTGACGCCCAATACCTGTCCGGTAATGTACCCTGCTCCGGGTCCGGCCAGGAAGGCGACGGCAGCTGCGATATCCTCGGACTGCCCGAGGGATTTTAACGGAATCTGTGCGAGCATGGCGTCGATAACCTTTTCAGGCAGTTCGGCGGTCATGTCCGTCTCTATAAAACCGGGAGCGACGGCGTTAACCGTGATCCCACGTCCAGCAAGTTCACGAGCAGCGGATTTGGTCAATCCGATAAGGCCCGCTTTGGCAGAACAATAGTTGGCCTGACCGGCATTGCCCATCTGACCGACGATGCTCGTCATATTGATAATCCGACCGGAACGCTGTTTGCCCATGATCTTGGATGCTTCCTTGAGAAAGGCAAAACAACCGGTGAGGTTGATCTGAATGACCTTGTCCCAATCATCGTCCTTCATGCGCATCATCAGTCCGTCGCGGGTGATACCTGCGTTGTTGACCAATGCCTCAAGAACAACTTTGCCCTTGATTTCTTCTTTGAAGAAGGTGGTGATAGCATCGCGATCGCCGGAATCCAGCTTGAAAGCCTTTGCCTTGCCGCCATTCTTTTCGATGGCAGCAACAACCTTGTCAGCCTCTTCAGGACGGCTCACATAGGTCAGATAGATTTCAAAACCGTCGCTTGCCAATTTCTCGGCTACGGTGCGGCCAATGCCACGGGAACCGCCCGTGACCAGCGCGACTTTGGGGAGATCACTCATTAATGTACCTCGTGATTATCTCGTTAGTCAGCACCCATTATACCAATTGGTGCCGGACTGCAAATTTTCAAAAGTCCAAAATACGTATCCAGCTTATTCACTAATTGCCGCGAAAAAGCAATGAAACGCATGTTTTAATAC